>NZ_JBEUDO010000004.1:0-104414 GCF_050584665.1 Nitrosomonas sp. ANs5 | reverse complement strand
ACTACGCTTCTGTAACCAGGCTGCGACATCCAACGCAAAATAAGTCAGAATCGCATCCGCACCGGCGCGCTTGCAGGATAACAATGCCTCTGTCACACAGGCCTCTTCATCTAGCCAGCCATTCATCGCAGCCGCTTTCAGCATGGCATACTCGCCACTGACCTGGTAGACGAAAGTCGGAACACCATACTCATCCTTGATTCTGCGTACAATATCGAGATAAGGCAGGCCCGGCTTGACCATGATCATGTCCGCCCCTTCCTGTATATCCAAACCGGCTTCCCATAAGGCTTCGTTTGAATTAGCAGGGTCCATCTGGTAGGTATATTTATTACCCGCGCCAAGCGTGGCCGCTGAACCCACCGCATCCCGGAATGGACCATAAAAGCTGGAAGCATATTTGGCCGAATAGGCCAATATCCGCGTATGGATGCAGTGGTGACGATCCAATATCGCACGGACCGAGGCGACCCGGCCATCCATCATATCCGAGGGCGCCACGATATCTGCGCCAGCCTGGGCATGCGTGAGCGCCTGCCGTTCCAGCACACTCACGGTTTCATCATTCAGAACATAGCCCTTCTCATCGATCAAGCCATCCTGACCATGACTGGTATAAGGATCAAGCGCAACATCGGTGATAATGCCGAGTTCCGGGAAGCGTTGCTTGAGTTGCTGGACTGCTCTTGGCACCAGGCCATCGGGATTGAACGCCTCGTCCGCCGTCAGGCTCTTCAACGATGGATCGATGACCGGAAATAGGGCCATGGCGGGTATGCCCAACTGCAGGCATTGCTCCGCCTGGTGCAAGAGCAGATCAATGCTTTGCCTAACGATACCCGGCATTGACGGCACTTTCTCTTCACGGTTGCTTCCATCCAGAACAAATACTGGGTAAATCAAATCATCCGCCCGCAAATGATTTTCCCTGACTAAACGGCGTGAGAACGCATCCCGGCGAATGCGTCGCATTCTTTTTTGTGGAAATTGGCAAAAAAATGTCATGTTGGTTTTATCAATAATAAAAAATATCGGTTACTCATTCCGTTACCCGGCTGTCCAACCTGAGAAAACACCGAACAATCCGTCATTTCGGATCATCACAAGATGCACGAGACCGTGGCACCCAGGAATTTACTGATACTGCAATCGTTCCGGCAAGGCTTCGCCAAGCGTGCGCCATGACTCGTTTTAACGGTTGCAGCGCTTGCCCAACCTGCCAAGGCACCAAGCTATCACGGTGCCAAATGCGGGCCAGCAGCATAGTGACAAAGAAATAATAAAAAAATTTAATCGATTGTTGAACTAAATTAAATTTGGCTCATCTTATAAACAGGTAGTCGATATGGCTGCCTCTCGCCTTCCCTCCCTGAGGCGAGGCCTTACAAACAAGGCGATTCCCCCCGGTTTAATCCCCTTTAACCGGGGTTTTTTTTGCCTGATCGCCCGATTCAACCAAATCCCAGCACCTTGCCCCGACAACCCTTCCGTCATAAGGGGATAGCATTGCTCACCCTTTGAGCATATTTGAGAATTGAATCCGGCCATTTAATTATCGGGTAAATTTTTGAACTAATTCCGATTGATAGCATCTTAATAACAGGTGGTTGATATTGACCCCTCTCGCCTTCCCTCCCTGAGGCGAGGCCTTATACAAGCAAGGCAATTCCCCCGGTTTATTCCCCTTTAACCGGGGGTTTTCTTATCGCTCCCATCCTTTTATCAACGCCCATCTCTGACATGCTTTCATTCAGCTGGGGCTGTTGCAACAGGACAGCATCCTGCATGACAGGACATCATGCTGAGGCAAATAAAAACTGCATAATAAATATTGAACTAAACTCAATGCACCGAATCCTATAGGCAAGTGGTTGACAACAACTGCTTCTCGCTTCCCCTCCCTGAAGCGAGGTGTTGTAAACATGACGATTGCCCCGGTTTAATCCCCTTTGGCCGGGGTTCTTTTTTGCCCGTCCAATCCTTCCTGCTTCCCTGGCTGAGTGGCACCCGCTTCGAACCAATTCTGCAGTATTTGAATGGCATCCTCCACGCCTTCGGCTGTCAGACTGGAAAAAATCTGCACGGTACAATGCGGGTAGTCACTGGCGAGCAAGCGGCGCACGCTGCTTAATGCCGCAATGGCTTTACTTCGGCTCAACTTATCCGCCTTGGTCAGCAAAATATGGACCGGTTTTTGTGTCTGCGCAAACCATGTCAGCATTTGCCGATCGAGCTCTGTCAAGGGATGGCGGATATCCATAATCAGCACCATGCCATAGAGCGATGTGCGCGTCTGCAAATAAGTACTCAGCAAATGCACCCAATGCTGACGAATCGCCAGCGGCACCTTGGCATAGCCATATCCCGGCAGATCCACCATATAGCGCCCATCCCCGAGCTGGAAGTAATTGATATGCTGGGTTCGGCCCGGTGTTTTACTGACGAAAGCAAATCTGCTCCGGCCTACCAGGGTATTGATTGCACTTGACTTGCCGGCATTCGAACGTCCGGCAAAAGCGATCTCAACGCCAGCGGCATCGGGCAAATCTCTTAAATGATTGACTGTCGTATAGAATTCAGCGTTTTTGAAAAGTGGATGTGGCATAAGCCTGGATTCTCTATGGACTGTTATCTATCTCGTGCATAAACTAGAAACTAGAATTTAGCAGTTGGCAGTAATACCGGCAACGCACGTGTTTACTGGCCGGAACGTGCCGCTGGCACACTCGGCCAAGGATACCAAAACAAGCTGATATCGTTCTTTCACTCCCGGTCGAGCAGGATCACAGCCATCCGGAGCGATTACTCTGCATCCCGGGCTATCACCACCAACCCTGCCAGCACCAGATTATCGACCACCTGGTGAGGCGCCCGAAGATGGGCACTCAGCAACGCCGCGTCTCCGCCGCTCAGGAGAATTGTCAAATTACGTTTGTTCAAATGTACCGCCAGGTGATCGTACATGCGTCCCAACGCGCCTACCAACGCCTGGATTGCGCCACTATACAAGGCATCGCCAGTATTGCAGGGAAACCTCTGAAAGTTGCCAGGTGTGCTAATCGATAGCACCCCGGTTTGATGCGGCAACACCTGCCGCATCAAATGAAAGCCCGGCACAATAATGCCCCCCAGGAACTCTCCCGTATCAGTCAGCGCATCGACCGTCATAGCCGTGCCCGCGTTGACAACCAGACATCCCTGCCGCAGGCTGTGCCATGCGGCAATCAATGATGCCCAGCGATCACACCCCAACTGGCCAGGACTGTCGTAACGATTCTGCACGCCACACTGGCGGGCTTTCGCCTTTATCCACATTGACGGCGCAGACCACTTCCCCAACAGTATTTCCAGCTCTCTGGCAACCAGAGAACCTGCAACATTTGAAACGACAATTAAGCTTGGCGCAGGCAGTTCCGACCAGGCCTGGGCCAACAGCATGCGCTCGCGCTGCAGCACCATGCTGCGCACCATCCACTGATCGCCAGCATACACCCCCCACTTGATGGCGGTATTGCCGGAATCAATTGCTAATAGACAAGATAAATCGTTCAGCTCTGCCTCCTCGACCGGATGGACAGGAGGATACAGCCAAGAACATACCGAACCCAATTCAGCACGATAGCCTGGCTCGCCCACACCCCAATTACATAACCGTTAGACCCAACACACCTATTTTGCAATTCAGGCCACGCCACGCAGGCTCACCTCCCCGCTGTTCAAGTGCAGCATGCCGGCAGGGGTGTTGAGCTGGAGCGCGCCATTCGGAGTCACGCCGTTTGCAATGCCATGCTTGACGGAACCATCTGGAAAATCAACCTGAACCAGTCTGTTCTGGTAGGCATGATAACGCATCCATTCCTCTTGAAACGGTTGAAAGCCCTGTTGCTCGAAAACATCGAGTACTGCCTTCAACTCTCTTAACAAAAGTGCCAACAGGCGATTTCGATCAGGCATATGGTCTGTGATACCGGCAACATCCGTCACAGCCTGATCGATCCGGTTCCTGATGCCGCCGGATAGTTTCAGATTGAGACCGACGCCGATAATTACCGTACTCGGACTGAGCATATCTCCATGCAGTTCAATCAGGACGCCCGCCAGCTTGCGCGCGGCAAACAGCACATCATTCGGCCATTTGAGCACGACACCCTGCACACCGATCCTGGTCAATGCCCGGACAATCGCGAGCCCCACTGCCAGACTCAGTCCGGAAAGCGCATGCACTGTGCATTGCGATGGCCATAGCAGGGAAAAGGTTAAACTATCTCCCAAGCCGGACAACCACGAACGGCCACGACGGCCACGCCCGCCCGTCTGCAGCTCCGCTACCACGACCTGCTTGCAGCGCTTATCGGGAAAATCATGCTCGACCGCCCGTTGCAGCAATAACGAGTTAGTGGATTCAGTAGTATCGAGAACCTCTACCTGAAATTCATCCGCCATTTCATCAAGATGATGCTGGATCTGATCGATATCCAGCCACTGAATCGGATTCAGCCAGCGATATCCCCGGCCACGCACACGATGAATGACCAATCCATATTGTTCCAGATCGCGCAGCGCATGGGACACGCTGGCTCGCGAAATATGCAATGCCTGCCCCAGGCCGGTACCTGAATGGTAATCCCCATCACTCAGACTTCTTAAAACAGCAAATGTCGCGGGCTTCATTGACGGTTTAGTTTGAATTACCGGCAGGTGCATTCCCTGGTATTTCTTGTCTCACACATAAAAAAAGCGGAAAAATCCGCCATTTTCATTCCTTTTTCCCGCAAGATGCCCCCGGCATATAGCCGGGGGCGCATTTATATCTGCATTTAGTGACCAGATTTCTGCATATGCTTGATTGCTTCATCCATGTGTCCGGTCGCAACATCGGCATGCCCCATTTCTGCATGCTTGATCGCTTCCTCTAAATGCTTGATTGCCTCATCCATATGCTGATGGGCTTCAGCATGTTCTTTGGAAGCTTGCTTGGCGTGATCCAGGCTTTTCTTCGCATGCTTGAGTAACTCTTTGGCATGCCCGTCTTCCCCATGTGCATGGGCTTTACCCGCATGCTCCATCGCTTCAGAAGTATGGCCTGCATCCTTTGCATAAACCTGAGCACTCATGCACAGTGCCAAAGCACTCGCTGCAACCAGGCTTGTCAGGGTTTTCATCATGTTACCTCCTTTAAAGATTAAAGTTAAAACATGGCGCCAGAAAATTTCCTACCATACGTGCAATCAGATTTGAACATGCTTGGAATCCAACCACCAGCCAAAGGTGGCAATGCAACCCCTTGCAGACTGTACGTATACCCTTTTATACCATATCTATATAAAAAGATATGACCGTTTTCTTCACTATATGCCGCGTAACAATTCATTGATACCGGTTTTGGAACGGGTCTTGGCGTCGACCTGTTTCACAATTACCGCGCAATACAAGCTATAGCGCCCGTTCTCGGCAGGCAGATTGCCGGAGACGACGACCGACCCCGGTGGGATACGGCCGTAACTGACTTCTCCGGTTTCACGGTTGTATATTTTGGTACTTTGACCGATATACAC
Organism: Nitrosomonas sp. ANs5; assembly: GCF_050584665.1. NCBI lineage: Bacteria > Pseudomonadati > Pseudomonadota > Betaproteobacteria > Nitrosomonadales > Nitrosomonadaceae > Nitrosomonas > Nitrosomonas sp. ANs5. Next base: position 98,859 of record NZ_JBEUDO010000004.1, on the reverse strand, counting down.
CCCCATCGATATCACCGAGTTCTCGCCCACAATCACGCCTTCGACGATCTCTGAGCGCGCGCCGATAAAACAGTTGTCCTCGATAATCGTCGGGCTGGCCTGCACGGGTTCTAGCACACCACCAATACCGACACCACCGGATAAATGCACATTTTTGCCGATCTGCGCACAGGAACCGACAGTTGCCCAGGTATCCACCATGGTCCCCTCGTCAACGTAGGCACCGATATTGACATAAGAAGGCATCAACACAACATTGCCGGCAATGAACGAACCCCTGCGGACCGCCGCCGGGGGAACCACCCGGAAACCGCCATCACGAAAATCACGCGAACTATAATCCGCAAACTTGGATGGAATCTTGTCAAAATAATTGGAAAACCCCCCTTTGATGAAACTGTTATCCTCCATTCGGAAAGACAGCAGCACCGCTTTCTTGATCCATTGATGCACCACCCACTCGCCGTTGATTTTCTCGGCAACCCGCAGTTTGCCGGTATCGAGTAAATCGATGACTTGCGCCACGGACTCCTTGAGATTGGCTTCCACATTACGCGGCGTAATCTCGGCACGGCGTTCAAAAGCGTCTTCTATCGTCGCTTGCAATTGTTCCATAGGGCTCCTTAATTATAGAACTAGGAGGCTGTCCGAGAATAGACTGATCTACTGCGGACGAGCCTGATTGGCCGGATTTTACGATCCTTTTCGTTAAATAGAACAACTATTCGCCTCAAATGATCGAAAAATCCAACTCAACCAGCCTCGCCCTCGTTACGATCGCTATTCTCGGACAGCCTCCTAGAATTTTCTAGAGATTTGTTGAATTCTTTCCATCGCTTCCACACATTCCGCCACGGGGGCCACGAGCGCTACCCGCACAAAATTTTCACCTGGATTGGTCCCATGCGCCTCACGGGCGAGATAGCTGCCCGGCAATACTGTGACCCCCCCCTCATGGTACAAATGCCTGCAGAACTCGACATCGCTGACAGGCGTTTTCAACCATAAATAAAACCCTGCATCGGGCATGCTGACTGGCAAAGTATCTCCGAGTATCTTCATGGCGCTGGCAAATTTTTCGCGGTACAAGTCGCGGTTTTCGGCCACATGCTGCTCATCGCTCCAGGCGACTGTACTGGCCGCCTGCACAGCGGGATTCATCGCGCTGCCGTGGTAGGTCCGGTAAAGCAGGAATTTCTTGAGAATAGTGGCATCGCCCGCCACAAACCCGGAGCGCATACCCGGCACATTGGAGCGCTTGGACAGGCTGCCAAAAACCACCAACCGGGGAAACCCGCTACGCCCCAGTTTCTCCGCTGCTTCCAAGGCACCCAGGGGGGGATGGTCTTCATCAAAATAAATTTCTGAATAGCATTCATCGGCAGCGATCACAAACCCATAGCGATCGGACAGCGCGAACAAGTGCTGCCACTCTTCAAGTGACAACACCCTGCCGGTGGGATTGTTGGGCGAACAAATATAGGCCAGCTGCGTGCGTGCCCAGACCGCATCAGACAACTGCGCGCAATCCGGCGAAAAGTTGTTTTCAGGCAGTAAGTTGAGGAAATGAGGCGTGGCACCCGCCAGCAGCGCTGCACCTTCGTAAATCTGATAAAAGGGATTCTGGCACACCACAACCGGCGCCACCCCGACATGGGTATCGACAACGGCCTGTGCGAACGCAAACAGGGCCTCTCTGCTGCCATTAACCGGAATCACTTCCGTATCTGGATTGACGTTGGACAAATGATAACGCCGCGCCAACCAGGTCGCGATACTGCTCCGCAACCAACTGGTGCCAAGGGTTGTGGGATAATGCGCCAACCCTTCGATACGATTGATCAACTCGCGCTTGATAAACTCGGGGGTCGCGTGCCTGGGTTCACCAATATGCAAACCAATCGGTGACAATGAGGCATCGGGTGATAAATCCTCAAGCAATTTGGCAAGTTTCTGAAATGGGTATGGCTGAAGATTTTCTAGCGAGGAATTCATGCTGTTCCAAGGTTCTCCACGAGCAAGATGCTTGCGAATTAAATATGTTTCCAGGGCAAATTAGAGGTGCGAAACAGCAATTATAAAGGGCGCACGCAGTGTTGACCAAAAAAAATATACTGCCCATGACCACCTTGCTGCTAGGTGCCAGCATCTGGGGTGTGGCTTGGTATCCATTCCGATTACTGCAACAAGCAGGCATCAGTGGCGAATTATCAACGGCACTGACCTATCTCGTCGCCTTACTGACTGGTTTGATTTTGTTTCGCAAACATATCAGGCTGTCGAAAATCCGCGGCCCGGCATTTCATCTCCTGCTGGGAATCGCGCTATGCGCCGGATGCGCCAGCGTTGCCTACACACTGGGAATCATTCACGGTGAAGTCATGCGGGTGCTATTTCTGTTCTATCTGGCACCACTCTGGACCATTTTGTTTGCGCGCATGCTGCTTGCCGAACGCCTGAGCAAGCATGGTTACGCCATCATTCTGTCATCACTGACCGGCGCCCTGCTGCTACTCTGGCAACCGGGCCAGAAACTTCCGGTGCCAACCTCTTATGGCGACTGGATGGGACTCATCGGGGGATTAATGTTCGCGTTGACCAATGTACTGGTCCGCAAGGATCAGCAACACGATATTCGATTGAAATCACTTGCCGCCTGGTCCGGCACGGCTTTGATCGGCTTCTCCGTAGCACTGATGCTGGACAATATTCCCAACTTCCTCTTGCTCCAGCCCGATACATGGTTACTATTGCTGAATGTCGGATTTTTGGTTTTCTTTCTGGGCTTGCTATGGCAATACGGATTAACCCACACGCCAGCCAATCAGGCGATCGTAATCTTATTGTTCGAGTTGGTGGTGGCCTCGATCGCCGCACATTATCTCGCAGACGAACACCTGGCAGCCAAGGACTGGGTCGGCGGCCTCCTGATCGTATCCGCCAGTTTGTTTTCCGCCAGAGTCAACCGCGAGCCGCTGCAAAAAAAGAACCCGCCAACCGAACAAGCGCATCCGGTTAGCGGCAAGGGAGAAACTTGATCTCGATATCCCCTTTTATTTCCATAAATTTGGTCAAAACCACCTACTTTCAGTAGGTGGTAGTTCAGTTTTGGTGCAATTATTACTGAACTGGATTGAGTTGTGCCGCTGTCAGACTCTCTTTGAAATTACTGGGTAATTTTTGCACCCAACCGTTATACACATTGGGAATCGCCAGCACACCCTGGCCACCCATGCCGGCCATACCGACAATACCATCATCCCTAAGCGTTTCATCATCAGCCACCAAGGAAACAGTACCCGCGATCGCCACATCCTCGATATTGCCATCACCATTTGGATCAATATCGACCACAAACATACGGTTACTGAATTTGCTCGTGACATAAGCATAATAGCCGCCGCCTGCCTTGGCCCCAAAATTGGCACCGTGGCAGCCGGGATCACACTCGAACATCTTGACGATAGTGTCAGTTTCCGTATCAATGACAATAATCTGCCCGCCGGTATTAGCCACCACGGCCGCCTTACCATCTGGCGACACCGGAATCTGAATCGGCAGCACGCCGACCGGCCCAGTAATATTGCCCGTAATCGGATGATAGTTTTCTATCAGATTAATGGTATCTATCAATGCTCCTGTATGGCCATTGATCACACTGACCGAGTGATGCAACAGGTTGGATGCATAGATCTTGCTATCATCAGGCATCATGCCAATGGCGATTGGATGCGCACCGGGTAGATTATTCCCTGTCGACGTTCTGGACTGGATAGCCCCATCCGCCGAATAAATTCCGACATCATCGGTATTGATGTTCGGCGTTACGATCCTGGTTCCATCCGCGCTGACCCAGTGGCCATGCGGGTGGGCCGATTTATGCCCATGTGGCTGCGTGGGTGTAATTCTGTTAACTTCGGAGGCGCCAGCGTCTATCATCGCCATCCCATTCTGGCCATTGATCGCCACCACAATCTGATCGTTGGTAGGCAAAGTCAATACATGCGACGGCGTTTCACCTACCTTGATATTGTGCAACATGGCGCCCGTTTCACGATTGATCACAGTTAACTTAGTATCGAACCACTGGGTTTGATAAATCCTGGATTGATCGTTACTCGGCCACAAGTTATGGGGGTTGTTCATATTGATCGCAGGCAGCGCAATTTTGCGCTTGACCTTCCAATCACCTGCATCCAGCACAGTAATCGTACCAGGCTTGGTTTTATTGGCGGTTTTCTCAAACTGTGCATTGACCCATACCTCGCCGATTCCCGGAATTGACGGCGGATTGGGTGCTGGAAGCGCTGCATTCACAACATTAAGAATACTCAGCGGCGCAGCCACCCCTCCGTCCGTGAGTGCTTCACTTCTTGGTGCGCCTGAAATTCTTACAGGGAGACTAGGAAAAGTTACGTTCCATACGCCCGATGAATAATCCTGCCAATTATCTGGTGCGGTGGCCACAAAGAATGTGGTCAGCAAACGGATCGCGAGATCGCTATTGGTGGGCAAATCTCTGATACCCGTCACCAGATCGATGGTATAGTCTTGCGCCGGATTACCCAGATCGAGCCCCTCCGTACTGGGATCGTCCACAATGACCGCCCCAAACATGTAAGGATGCACCTTACAAGTAAAGACATACAGCCCAGGTGTATGCAAGGTTACAAATCCCCCTCCTTTATAGGCGGCAGACTGATCGAAAGGCATATGCTCCGCACCGCTCGGCCACAGCAGTGAACTGATAGTATGGACCGCATTGGTGTCGGACATCGTAAAGTTGACACTGCTGCCAGGAGCAATCACTTCAAGTGATTTGGTTTTAATATCAAAAGGCAAACCCACAATCGCATCGCCCCGGGCGCTCCTGAACCAGCTTGCTGGCTCATCCGAAACTTCGAAAGTCACGACACCCGGCACATCTTCAGGCCCCAACAAAATCCGCCCGTAGGGAGAAGCGCCGACTATGGCCGAACCATCGCCACCGGCTTCCACCACTTTGAAGTTGCCGTGCATGCCTGCTTCCATATGCGCAATCAGATGGCAATGGAATTGCCAGTCGCCCGCACCGACTCCTGATCCTGCCTTGACGGTAAATGAATGCGTATCAAATCCATCGGTCAGTATTCTCGTGTCGATCACTTTATCCGTGCCTTCCTTCAACCAACGATGTGCGTGGATATGGAAAGTATGGCCAGGTCCAATCGACAAAACATGAAATCTGACAATTTCGCCAAGAACTGCACCCGGCGTCGGGTTTGCCCAAAGCGGTCTTTGTGTTGCGCCATCCGCAGAGATTTCGGTACCCCAGAATGTTGAATCCACCATAAACAGCACATATTGCTTGTCCAGGTTATCCTGGGTAACCGGTACGATCGCACCATCATCATCCACGTAGTGGTCCAATGGTCTAGGATCTTTGTTATCCACTATCAGTGCGCCGAATAATCCCAGGCGCTCCTTGCCGTTATCCCCATGATATAAAAAGGCACCCACAGTACTGGCGGTAAAGCTGTAATTTCTGCTTGTACCCGGCAGTGCCTTGGCTGCTGCACCAAGCAACGGTCGGCCCGGTATGCTAAATCCTACCGGCACGGCGGTATTATTTGTAAGGGTGACATTGACTCGATCACCTCTTTTAACGAATATAGTCGGACCTGGAATAACCGCTTGCTCACTGTTAGCCAGCTTGTAAGCCAGCTGACCATTCGGCAGTGTTTCCGCTGTCAATGCGATATGATGAACAGCCGCCAACACCATGGGAGAAGCCAATAGCGCGACCGCAAACAGCAGCAGCGCCATTAACGTGGCAATCGAATCTTTAAATCCAGCAATATTTCTATTCATTTTCTCTTCCCTATCAATATTCTGTAAATTCGCTCGCTTAGCGGACTTCAAACAATCCACGCACACCCATTAAATCGTTAGTAAAATTTTTGTCGCGGTAATACGCGCTTCGGTTGGCTCGAACAGCGAAGACATGTTTTTCAAGTGGGCCGATCACGGCACGATCAATACGCCTTCTTGTCCCTGGGTCGCTCCAGCGATAACTATCGAGAACAAACTCATGGAGATCGGTGCCCAATGGAATCACGTGAAACCTCACATCGCTGCCTCTTGCAGCTGACAGGCCGGGATTACTGCCATGCTTGCTTTGAATTTTGGTTACACCATCGATCTCCATTCCCCAGAAAGAATCATCCGTCAAATAGAGAACATATTCCTTTGCGTATTGGGGCGCACCGACAGAATCCACAATGATTGCACCATATAGCCCCTTGTGCTCCGCACCATTATGCGTTTCATAGTTATGGTCATGGTATGGCCAGGTGCCGGCTGTTCCCAGCGCCACATCCCATTCGTAGGTGTAATAGTGAAAAGTGTTTTCTGGCCCCACTCCCGCGCCCTGGTCTTCCAGTTGATTGATTACTTTGAGGGTGCCATCACTGACTATTTTGTAATGTACGCCATGCACATGCACGCTGACTTGGTTGCTGATTTTCCCTAGATGGTGATCTACATCAGTAATTTCATCAAATCCATCAGAAATTTCATTTTCAATCGTCAGTTTGACTGTGTCGCCTTCAGTCAGAAATAAAGTCGGCCCGGGAATCGTCGCGTAAGGACTATACCGACCAGTAATATCGTTGCCGTCAACGGTATGGCTAAGCATTTTGTAACCCAACAGTTTATTGCCCAACCCATCATCATAGGCTGCAACTTCTTCTGCAGACATTCTAATTACATGCTCAGCGGCAATACTTGCACTAGCAGGCAATAATACTAGTGCAAGGATTGCCGACATCAGGACAAATGTGATGGGCAGTCCACTATTGATAGACTTTGACCAGAAGCTACCTGGATTCTGCCTGCTACAATCGAACCATCCACATCTTTGGGAAAACCGCAGGCAACTTAGGCCCACAAAACTTAATGCAGTTTGCTTCATTTTTTACATCCCCCTTTACACCTATTGATTTCATGGCAAAACAGAGCCATTACCAAAAAATCAAGAAAGAACAAAAGACTCTGCAAAAGAATAAGAGCAACATTTATGCCAAAAAATTATATTAATTCATATTGAATATGAATGGAGGCGCTATATCCACAACATGAGTATGGATTTCATTGGGTCGCAGGGGGCGGCTCCATTAGCCGCTATGGCTAGAATCGATAAAAGCAGGCGTCTGATTGTAAAAAAAACCGACATTTCTTACCCAGTTATTACGCCTTTCTTTGACTATCCCTACACAGATAATCCCTATAGATGCGACAAAATGCCGCACCCGCAGGGCATCTAGGGGGAATACTTACGCACGTAAGAAAACTCGACATCTTCCGTCGCCATTTCGAACATTTTTTCAGCGGCATATCATGCTATCTGCGCATCTCCGCACAATAAAACATACATAAACAATTGATTACAGAAACTTAAAAACCGTCTACAAGAAAAAAGGGGTGTAAAAAATATCGACAACCGCTCTCTCAGAATTGCATTGAAAACCGTCAGCAACCCTTCTGCTGCACGACTTTCTTCAAGAATGATCACTGTTGCAGCGCAACCCGGCGGAGCAGCTAACCCCCTCCCCCTTCCGCATACTATGCACGATGACAGCCAGTCCTCGCTGGTCGGGCTCAGCCCGATATAAATTTTGAATCGCGAAATACAGGGTTTATAATCGAGTTGACAAGCACAAGGCCGTTCGCTAGTCTGCGTGGCGCATTTTTACCAGCATCGATACCAAAGCGGGCTATCCGCACCATTCCCGCAGGAACGGGATTGTTCCGTTTAGATCCAATATGAAATGCGCGCGCGAGACAATCTAGTACTCCGTTCCGCCAAACCGCTTACATGAAATCGCGCCTTCGCCTGTCATGCGTTGTTGCAAATCCTCGCCATAGCTACGGCTATGACTGCGGTTTGCGCCTAGCCTGGCAGGCGAATCCATCGATTTCATTTGTAAGCTAATTGACGGAACGGAGTACTAGGAGGCTGTCCGAGAATAGCGATCGTAGCGAGGGCGAGGCTGGTTGAGCGGGATTTTTCGATCATTTGAGGCGAATAGTCGTTCTATTTAACGAAAAAGATCGTAAAATCCGGCCAATCAGGCTCGTCCGCAGTAGATCAGTCTATTCTCGGGCAGCCTACTGGTATCCGGCCATACTTCAGTCACATAATAAAATTAATCATTTTTTACTTTTGTATTAAAAGGAGAGCACCATGCAACTGAAAGGATCTCAAACCGAAGCGAATCTGAAAGCCGCTTTTGCTGGCGAATCTCAGGCCAATCGCCGTTACCTTTATTTCGCAGCCAAAGCCGATGTTGAAGGACAGAACGACGTCGCGGCCGTATTCCGCTCCACCGCTGAAGGTGAAACCGGCCATGCGCATGGCCACCTGGAATATCTCGAAGCTTGCGGCGATCCAGCGACCGGTCTGCCATTCGGCTCATCGCGCGAAAACCTGCAAACAGCCATTGCCGGTGAAACCCATGAATACACCGACATGTATCCTGGCATGGCCAAGGCTGCCCGCGATGAAGGATTCGACGAAATTGCCGACTGGTTTGAAACCCTGGCCAAAGCGGAACGTTCGCACGCCAACCGCTTCCAACGGGCACTGGACAGCCTGACTGACTAACTGTCCTACGCTTCAGACCGGTGCGCAAGCCACGCGGCCTGCAGCGGTCTGAAGTGCCCACCAGGTGAGAATCGTCGTCCCATACGGCACGCCAGGCTGATTATCGGCAGTGGCAACCAACCCGCTCCTGTTCGAAAAGCACGCGCTTCACCGGATTATATTGACACGCGTAAAAACCAGTTATCCGCTGGCAGAATTTCTTGTTGAACTTATACCTTTTCTACTTGACCCATGACAACTCGCGAAGGCAGTCTGGACGCCCCCAAACGACAGCCCCTTGACTGGAAAAACCCGCAATTCCATAATGAAAACGCCCTGTACGATGAAATGTACCGAGTGTTCGATATCTGTCATGGCTGTCGCCGGTGCGTCAACCTATGCACAGCCTTTCCGAGCCTGTTCGATCTGGTAGACGAAAGCGCCAGCGGGGAACTGGACAGCGTTGCCAAACAGGATTTCTGGCAAGTCGTCGACCGCTGCTATTTGTGCGACATGTGCTTCATGACCAAATGCCCCTACGTGCCACCCCATCCCTGGAATATCGATTTTCCGCACTTGATGCTGCGCGCCAAGGCGGTCAAATACAAGCAGCAAGGCGCCCGTTTCCGCGATAAGCTGCTATCCAGCACTGACGCCATGGGAAAACTCGCCACGATTCCCGTCGTGGTGCAGACCACCAACGCCATCACCCAGACGCCAACCACGCGCAAACTGTTCAGCAAAACACTCGGGATTCATCCGGACAGAAAATTACCGTCCTATACCGCCCAGACATTCCGCACCCACGCACAAGCCAACGATGGCTTTGCCGTCCAGGACGGCGCGCATACACCAGGCAAAGTCGCAATTTTTGCCACCTGCTACATCAATTACAACGAACCCGGAATCGGCCATGACCTGCTGCGCGTCCTGGCGCACAATGAAATTCCTGCCCGCCTGGTCGAAAAAGAGGCCTGTTGTGGCATGCCGAAACTGGAACTCGGAGATCTGGAAAGTGTGGAAGTGCTCAAAAACCGGAATATTCCCCATCTGGCCAAACTCGCTCGGGAAGGCTATGCCATCCTGTCGGCAGTCCCTTCCTGCACACTCATGTACAAGCAGGAACTGCCACTATTGTTTCCGGATGACGAAGCCGTACAGGCCGTTGCCGCGGCCACTTTTGATCCGTTTGAATACCTGATGCTCCGCCATCGCGACGGCTTGCTCAGGACCGATTTCAAACACCCACTGGGTAAAGTGTCCTACCACGTCCCCTGCCACTTGCGGGTACAGAATCTCGGAAAAAAAACCCGTGATTTGCTGCAAATGATTCCCGACACACAAATCACTGTCGTCGAGCGCTGCTCGGGTCATGACGGAACATGGGGCGTCAAACAGGAGCACTTCGAGGATTCAATGAAGATCGGCCGACCTGTTTTCAGACAGATGGCAGAAGCGGCGCCTGATTACATCAGCTCCGATTGCGCGATCGCCGGACGGCATATCCACCAGGGTATCGGCGATGACTCACTGCAGGCCCTGCATCCCCTGACGTTGCTGCGCATGGCCTATGGAGATGGCCCGGCCGGATTACCGGCAGCGTCTCCAGATAGCGAAACATCCTTCACTCCAGGAGACAAACCGATGACCAAATTATCACGAGACAGCCTCATGACGCTGGAAGCCTATGCCAAGGCCAGGGACACGTTCCGTTCCGAAGTCATGGCACATAAAAAACACCGCTGTGTACATCTCGGTGAGCATGTGACCCTTCTGTTCGAAGATGAACTGACTATCCGCTATCAGATCCAGGAAATGCTGCGGGCCGAAAAGATCTTCGATGAAGAAGGCATCCTGCAGGAGCTCGAAGTCTACAATCCGCTTATTCCCGATGGCCACAACTGGAAAGCTACCATGCTGATCGAATATGCGGACCCAGCTGAGCGGGCGGAGCGGCTGGCGCAAATGATTGGCATCGAAGACAAAATATGGATCAAAATAGCCGGGCATGATCCTGTCCATGCCATTGCCGATGAAGATCTAGAACGCGAGAATCAGGAAAAAACATCCGCCGTCCATTTCCTTCGCTTCGAATTAACCCCAGCAATGATCCAGGCGCTCCATCAGGGCGCAGCCTTGAGCATCGGAGTCGATCATCCCGCCTATCAGGCGACCATAGCGGCTGTCGAAGAAAACATACGCACAGCACTCGCCAAAGATCTGGTAAGTGGATGAAAACAGCCTACCGCTTGTTTCTGTGCCTATTCTTGACCGCTTGCGCGAGCAGCAGCGAATTCATCGACACGCTTGATCACAACCGGGATTGGGCAGCGATTCAACCGCATCTTCCGGCCTATCCGCAATCGGAGAATTTACTCGAATTCGATGCCGGCCCCGCCAGAACTCTGCGCTACTTCATCGACGCCGACTCGATCAGCGTCGATGAGAAACGCATCATTCGTTACAGCTTGATCATCCGCTCGGCACAAGGTGCGGAAAATGTTTCGTATGAGGGCCTGCGCTGCGAGACCCGCGAACACAAGCGCTATGCGCTGGGAAACAGTGACACGCGCGAGTGGGTGCGCGCACGCGTGTCAGCGTGGCAGCCACTGGAACACGTCGCGCAGCTCCATGCCCAGAAGGAACTGGCCAAATATTATTTCTGTCCACGTGGACTGGTCGTAGGCTCCGCCAGTGAAGCCATCCGCGCGCTCAAGGCAGGCATTCATCCCAAGCTTGAGCGCTGAAGTTACCGCAGGAACCAAAGCAATCCTAGGAGGCTGCCCGAGAATAGCGATCGTAACGAGGGCGAGGCTGGTTGAGTTGGATTTTTCGATCATTTGAGGCGAATAGTTGTTCTATTCAACGAAAAGGATCGGAAAATCTGGCCAATCAGGCTCGTCCGCAGTAGATCAGTCTATTCTCGGACAGCCTCTTAGTAGTTCCCAAAAAACCGGGGAATTGCTTTGGCTGGTTTTATGCCGTTATGATAACGAGAGATGAGAACACCGCATCACAAAGAGTTGGTACTACTCGGCTGTTTATTATTGTCAGGTTGCTTTTCCGTTATTTTCTGCAAAGTAGTCAAAAATTCCATCGGTAGCGGGAAAACGATCGTAGAATTTTTCTCACCAGCGATTTCTGTAAGCGTCTGCAAATAACGAAGTTGTATGGCCTGAGGTTGTTTCGATAACACTTGTGACGCTTCCAGTAAATGCTGGGAAGCCTGCAATTCCCCTTGGGCATGGATCACCTTGGCGCGACGCTCACGTTCAGCCTCGGCCTGCTTGGCGATTGCCCGAATCATGGTTTCATTCAGGTCGACATGCTTGATTTCCACATTGGCCACCTTGATTCCCCAGGCATTAGTCTGGTCATCCAGAATCAACTGGATATCATTGTTCAGCTTATCCCGACTGGCCAGCATTTCATCCAGCTCATGCTGCCCCAATACAGATCGTAGCGTCGTTTGCGCCAATTGGCTGGTGGCCATGTTGTAGTCCTCGACTTGAATAATGGCCTTTTGCGCATCCACCACGCGGAAATACAGCACCGCATTGACTTTTACCGAGACATTGTCACGGGAGATCACATCCTGGCTGGGCACATCCATGACGATGGTACGCAAATCGACCCGCACCATTGTCTGGATAATCGGGATGATGATGACCAGCCCCGGCCCCTTGACCTTCCAGAACCGCCCGAGCATGAATACCACACCACGCTCATATTCCCGCAACACCTTGAAAGCGCTGGCCAGAAAAAAGGCAATGAAGACAAGCACCATCGTAATGGCATATAGCATATCCACATCCATATTAAAATCCATGATTAACGCTCCTTAGTGTGATCGGTTAGACAAGGTTCCACTTCCAACATCAAGCCATGAACGGCCGCCACTTTCACTTTTTGCTTGGATGACAGCGGCGTAAGGGTCCGGGCTCGCCATAATTCGCCATGCACCCGAATCCAGCCTTCATGATCGAAGCTCTCCACAACTTCACCTATACTATGCACAAGTTCCTCACTTCCAGTGACCACTGGCCGCTTTCTGGCTCTCAGCACCATGCCGAGCACAAATATAAAAAATCCGGCAGAAAGCAGCGTGAATGTCACAATCAGTGGAATGGAAATACCGTACCCCGGGATCTCTGTATCAATCAGCATAATGGAGCCGATGACAAAAGCGATAATACCCCCGACACCTAGGGCGCCGAAACTTGGTATCAGCGCCTCTGCCAGCATAAAAATGATGCCAAGAAAAATCAGCGCAACCCCGGCATAATTGACCGGCAGCACCTGAAAAGCGAACAGCGCCAGCAACAAACAGATCGCCCCAACCACACCGGCGATGATCGTGCCCGGATTGGCAAACTCCAGAATCAGGCCATATATTCCAATTAGCATCAGGATATAGGCAATATTGGGGTCAGTGATAATCGCCAACAGCCGAGTACGCCAGTCCTGCTCGATGTGCGCCAGCGTCAACGCCTGCGTGGACAGGATCACCTCCTGCCCCAGCACATTGACCGGCCGGCCATCGATCTTGGTCAACAAATCGTCCATATCATCCGCGACGAGGTCGATGACTTTTTCTTTCAATGCTTCGCTGGCAGTCAGGCTGACGCCCTCGCGCACCGCCAGCTCCGCCCAGTCGGCATTGCGTCCCCGCATCTCGGCCAGCCCACGGATATAGGCCACTGCATCGTTGATAATTTTGTTCGTCATTGCATCCTGAGGACGGGGCTGCCTCGTTTGTTCGTCTCCCGGCTTGCCATCCGGCGCATCCGGCAACTGTGGGAATCCACCGATTTTCACCGGCGTGGCCGCGCCCAGATTGGTCGCCGGCGCCATGGCAGCAATATGGCTGGCATAGAGAATATAGGTACCGGCACTGGCCGCACGAGCCCCGCCCGGCGCCACATAGCCGACAACCGGAATCGGTGTGGCAATGATTTCCTGAATGATTTCACGCATCGACGCATCCAGGCCGCCTGGCGTATTGATGCGGATGATGGCCACTCGCGCTTGCCGCTCCACCGCCTTGGCCAGGCCGCGTCTGACGTAATCATGCGTCGCCGGGCCAATCGCCCCGTCGACATCCAGCCACACCGCCAGCCCATTGGCGCGGCTGTTGTCACCTGCATTCACCTGCCCGAACAGAATACCAGCCCATAGCAAAAGCCCAAGCAACCCGACACATCGCATCATGAAATATTGACTGGATCTGTATGTATGCATGATTACCCCGATAGCCAACGTTGACGAACAATTTCCTGATTCAGGAGCAGCCATTGCAAGGCAATGATAGCGCTGGCCGAACCGATCCGGCCGCTATTCAATAACGCCCGCGCCTGAGCCAAAGCCATGACATGGACCTTGATATCCTCATCTTCCTCGGCCTTACCATGGATACCACCGATCCCGCTTGTATCCACACGCCCACAAAACAGCGCAATCCGCTCGGTCGTGCCACCAGGACTGACCAGATAATCGTAAAGCGGAATCAGATCGCTGACACAGCAGCCAGCCTCTTCCACCGATTCCCGTGTCACAACCTGCTCGGCCGGCTCATCCGTGTCGATCATCCCCGCCACGATCTCCAGCAGCCAGGGCCCGCCTGGCGCCGACATGGCACCTGCCCGGAACTGTTCAATCAGCACCACCCGATCCCTTTCCGGATCATAGGGCAACACTGCGGCGGCATGCCCCCGCTCCAGCAATTCGCGGGTAATCGGACGGCTCCATCCGCCGTCAAACTTGCGATGCCGCAGACGATACCGCTCCATGCGGAAAAAGCCCTGAAAGCATATGACTTTCTCCAACACTTCAAAACCCATCTCCGCCTGTGCCAGCGCGGGCCGCGCCGAATCACGAGACATAACCGGTCTCCAATGCATGTGCCCAATCATAGAAATGGCGTGACTGCGCCAGCTTCGCCATCGGTCGATAATCATAAGGAACCGATACCAGCGCCACGCTCCACTCGTTGTGCACACGTTCAAGCAATGCGTAATGCGCATCCGGAGAGCCGGTCTGGATCACATGCGGATAAGGTATCGCATCGTCGAAAGCAGGCAATCCCACGCTGCCCGGATTGACCACGAGCTGCCCGGATGTAACCCGGACCGCGCGCGGCTTATGCGTATGTCCGCACAAAATCAGTTTGGCCTGCGTCGCACCCAGCCGCGCTTCCACTTCCTGACAGCTGGCCATGCGTGCCCCGGTGGATTCAACCGTCTCCAGAAAATACTCAAGATCGTTGGCAGGCGTACCGTGGCATAGCAAAATCCCCGAACGCCATATCAATTTGACAGCTGGCAATGTTTTCAGCCACGCCAGCTCGCTGGCGCCCAATTGTTCATATGCCACTTCATCCACATCGGTACAAGCTGGTGTCCCGTAGGCCAGAATCTGATGATCGTGATTCCCGGCCAGATGCACCCAATCCTGGGCCATCAAAAACTGTGCGGTTTCGAGAGGTAGGAGGGGACCGGATAAACAGTCCCCGAGATTGATGACTTGATCCACACCATGACGCTTGCAGTGCGCCATGACCGCCTCCAGAGCAGGCAGGTTGCCATGAATGTCCGAAACGACTGCAAGGCGCATGGTATGAAGAAACTGCAGTTAGTGTTTCATATCCGACACTTGCTGAATGCCAGCCAACAGCCAAGCAGCGCGGGAATCGTCGAGATCTTTCTGCACATGCCAGATTTCGTCGAACGACTCGGCCGGCGCATCCGGTGCGTCCCGCAATTGTCCACTAAAGCGCACACTCGCAATCGCCTGATTGCCTTCGGTTGTCATATCGACCAAGCTGGCTTCCACGAACACGACTTCCGTTTGTTGCGCGACAGGTCCTTCCTCTTGAATCTGCTTGTTCAGCTCGGCGAACAATTCAGGGGTCGTATAAGCGCGAATTTCTTCCAGATCGCCTTTGTCATTGGCAGCCTGCAAAGCAATGAACGAGCGTTTGGCATGCATAAGGAACGCATCCACATCCAAATCCGCCGGCACTTCAAAAGTGTCGCCACTACTGGCCGAACCACTTGCTGCAGCCGCGCCGATGGAAGAAGAAGCAGGCATCTCCGGCTTGGGCGACAACACACTGCCCGCCGCACCCCCTGCTCCGGCGCTGGAATACTGCATCGGCCGCGATGCCTGTCCGCCCGCGGGTTTGCGCAGCATGCGGATAACAAAGAATATCCCGGCCGCAAGCGCAATCAATACCAGAATATCCATGAAATTGATGCCGTCAAAAGCGCCACCCATGAACAATGCTGCCAACAGGCCACCAGCGGCCAATCCGGCCAGAGGGCCTAACCACTTGCTGCCCCCGGCGGCCGCGCCGGCTGCCCCAGCGGCACCTGCCGCGCCCGTAGCTGACTGGCCAGGCTGCTGCGGCTTGGGAGCCGCCTGCTGCTTGTTGAGATTGAGCGACTCGCGCTGTTTTCCAAAGCTTTTCCCGCCGCCCATACGTCTGGCCTCGGCATCGAATGCCATCAAACTGAAGGTAAACAAGGTTAGCGTCAAAAGTGTTAGTATTCTCATCATGAATCTCTCCGTGAGTCAAAAATATATTTCAGATATCGAGTATAGCACCATCCTGAATACTGCTGGACCACACACCGGGGGAATGCGCTTATGATCACTAGCATGACAGGTTATGCAGCAATCTCCAAGGAAATCCCGCAAGGTTCTCTGGCATTGGAGCTACGCTCGGTCAACAATCGCTATCTCGATCTTCTGTTCCGGCTGCCTGATGAATTCCGACCATTGGAACCGGAAATGCGCGAACTGCTCGGCACCCGGCTGGCGCGCGGCAAAATCGACTGCCGCCTGACCTTCACCGCCTATCCCGGCGCCATTCAACAGCAACGGCTGAACAACACGCTCCTGCACGAGCTGCGCGACCTGAGCCATGAGATCAAATCGGTCTTTCCCAATGCCGGCGATCTCACCCTGGCAGACATCCTGCGCTGGCCCGGCATACTCGACAGCGATCGCGTCTCCATCAACGAACTGCACGCTCCCTGCATGGAATTACTGCAAGCCACCCTGCACGAACTCATCGCCACTCGCGAACGCGAAGGCGAAAAGCTCAAGCACCTGTTGCTGGAACGCCTGCACCGATTGCGCCAACTGGTACAGGACCTGCAGCCCCGCCTGCCGGCCATGCTGACAGGTTTTCAGGAAAGATTACTCAACCGTCTGCAAGCAGCCGGTCTTGATGAAAGAGACGAGCGCATCCGCCAAGAGTTCACATTATTTGCCAACAAAATCGATGTGGATGAAGAATTATCGCGCCTGCAGAGCCATCTGGACGAAGTCGAACGCACCCTGCAAAAAGGGGGCGTGGCCGGCAAGCGGCTCGACTTCCTGATGCAGGAACTCAACCGGGAAGCCAACACCCTGGCCTCAAAATCCGTCGACAGCGAAATCACCCAGGCCTCGGTCAAAATCAAGGTGCTGATCGAACAACTGCGCGAACAGATCCAGAACATTGAATAATTATTTATGCCTCGATACAATTTCCAGTAGGATAGAAGCACGGCGCAGTTCTTTGTCGGTTGGGTAGTGCGCAAGCGCATCCTAAGCAGGAGCCGGTGACGATCCAATCGTCGTAGGGTGCGCTTGCGCACCGATCGATACCGCCACTTACCGCCCGGATAGGGACCGGTCACATCTGTCGCGTTACTGAAAATAATTCACAGGCACATAATTTTTTGCACACCCCAAAACCGCCGCCGCTTGCCATGTCGGCCCAAAGTCCTGGGCGAGATAAAAACCCTCAATAAACCCAGTGGTTGTGCGCCAGCGGCATCCTGTTGAGAAGATTCCTACGCTCCTTCCAATCAGGCAGGAATTTATCCATATACGCCTTAAAGCGTTCACTGTGCTTGCGTTCCAGCAAGTGAACCAGCTCATGCACCAGTATGTATTCCAAACATTCTGGCGGCTTCTTGGCCAGCTCCAGGTTCAACCAAATGCGTTTCGCTTCGGTATTGCAGCTTCCCCATTTGGTTTTCATTTTTTTTACGCCCCAACTGGCAGCCTCAACACCCATTTCGCTTTGCCAGTATTCCAGCAGGCTGACTATTCGTGCCTTCAGACCCACGCGACAATACGCCGAAAGCACCAACGCTTTATTCTCAAGCGAGGTACCGGGATTGACGTACAGGTGGATTTTGCCACGTCCAATCTTAACTTCATGGCGTCCAGATCGTTCCACGACATTCAAGCGATACCGCTTGCCCCACAGGTAGTGACATTCGCCGCTCACCATCTCCCGGTCAGACTGTCGGGGTTGTTTGGCGAAGTCACTTTGCTGTTTTTTAATCCAGGGTAGACGGCTAATCACCGCCATGCGGATAGCCGTCTCCGTCATGGACTCAGGCGCCGATACCCGAACGCGACCATCTGGTGGCAGAACGCTGATATGCAAATTCTTGATCGCCTTGCGATTGAGCTGCATCGTGATTGGGCCGATCTCCAGCGTTGCCATCAGTGGTACTCTTTCTGCGCCTTGGCCAGCGCCATGACGCTCTGGATATCCACCTGGTAATCGGCAGTTTCCTCGCGTACCGCATTGGCGATTTCACGCTCTTTAAATCGGTCGCCCACCCAGTCGGCTTTTTTAGTGTAGCGAATGGCGCGATCGATTTTGGTCGCCAAACCCTCATCGTTGCCAAAGTTATCGTAGAACGCACGTTTGGCGCCCGTATTCATAGACGGTGGATAGTTTGAAGCGGTCTGATCCGGACGAACCACCTTGCGCGCCAGCGACCGGATGCGCTCCAAGTATTCCTGGTATTCAATCGACTTTTGTCTGCGCAGCGTAATCAGCTCATCCAGCAATACCGACATCTGCTCATAGTATTTCGGGTTGACCGGATTTTCATCCACAATGGTCCTGCGCACGTTATTTTCGATCGTTTCCGCCATCGCCTCGGGGCTGTTGCGAAGGCGCTCGGGCAGTGAATTCATTGCATCCGCGCCTTTTTCAACGATCAACTCGATTAAGCCGAGCTCTTCAAAATCCATCAGTGTTTCGCTGTTGTCAGCACGGATATACATATCCAGCAAGTGACGCATGGCTGGCTCAAAGCGTTTCATCTCAACCAAGTCGCCACTGGCCAGCTTCACTTCTTCACGGACTTTTTCGAAATGAGTCACCTCGTTGTGGACCGACTCGATCTCCTGCGCGGAATAACCCGCATCGAGCATTTCATTGGCAATGTTGGCAAAAGCACGCAGCAATTTCGCCACGTTTTGATACAGCGTCAGGCGCAGCGCTTCTTTTTCGGTCAGCTCGTCTTGATTACTGCCCGACTCACCACAGAAATAGTGAATATAGTCTTCCGTGTGACGCGGGGCTTTTACCGACTCACATAGCGCACGCACCATTTCCAGCGCATTGTCCAAGTCGAGTTTGGCTTGTTCCAAACGGTCTTTCAGCAAACCCGCCACGTCCTCTTTATCGTAACCGTCAAACGCACCCTGGGTGTAATCGGAGATGGCTTTATCCAGAGACCGGAACAGGTCTTTATAGTCGACGATATAACCGTATTCCTTGTCATCTCCATCCAGCCGGTTCACCCGGCAAATGGCCTGAAACAGGCTGTGGTCGGACATTTGTTTGTCAATATACAGGTAGGTAGCGGAGGGGGCATCAAAGCCGGTCAGTAGTTTATCCACCACAATCAGCAAGCGCATTTGGCCTGGCTCCTTGATAAAACGCTGCTTGACCGCTTGCTCAAACGCCTCGACACGGTTGACGGCCTGCTCTTCGGATTGCTCAAAGTAATCGGCCAACATCCTGCGATAGATATCGTACTTGAACAGCTTTTCGGTCAATCCCTCGCCGGTTTCTTCGCCCTTGATACTGGCCGCTGTCGGCTGAAAACTGGTGACGATGGCCACTTTGCCTGCCAAATCGTTGTGGCTGAACATTTCATAGGCTTTGCAGGCTTGGTACACGCTGGAGCAAACCAGCATGGCATTGCCATAACCATCCATCAGCCGTGGTTTAGTATCCATATCCAGCAAGATGTCATTCACGATCTGCTGCAAGCGCGACTTGCTGGACAGCACCTTTTGCATGGTGCCCCATTTTTGCTTGAGCTGGGTTTTCGCCAGATTAGACAACCCTCGGGTTTTCGCCTCAAACCATTCGTCCACCTTCTTCTGCGAAGTGATGTTCTGATCAATATCCCGCGCTTCATAGCGCAGATCCAGCACCACCCCATCGGCGACCGCCTCATCGAATTTGTAGGTATGGATGTAAGCGCCAAACACCTCAATGGACTTCTTCTTGTCCTTTTTCATCAACGGCGTGCCGGTAAAGCCCACAAACATGGCTTCCGGTAAGATCAGTTTCATGGCCTCGTGCAGTTTGCCCGACTGCGTCCGATGACACTCATCGACAAACACAAACAAATCACCCTTGGCTTCGAAGCCGGCAGGTAAAGACTGCTTCAACTCCGCAATAAACGCCTCGGTGGCCGCATCGCTTTCACTATCCGACTGGCGGCCAAATTTATGCACCAATGAACAAACCAGCCAGGGATTGGGCTGGTTTAGGGTCGCAATCAGGTCGGCACCGCTTTGAGTGCGATAGATATCTTCCTCGACACCCGTGAAGACTTTCTCGATCTGTTCATCCAGTTCGGTGCGGTCAGTGACGATCAACACACGGCTACCTGTCACATTCTCCCGTATCCATTTGGCCAGCCAGACCATAGTCAGGCTTTTGCCCGAGCCCTGGGTATGCCAGATAATTCCACCTTCCCGTCTAGCGACATGGCGCTTGGCGGCTTCAACACCAAAAAACTGATTGTGGCGGCAGGCTTTCTTAATCCCTGCGTCAAACACGATGAAATCGTGAATGATTTGCAAAAATCGCTGCGGATTGCAAAGGCGACTTAGGTGAAAATCCAGCGGGTGCGCATAGGGATTGGCGACATCCTCTTTCCATTCCAGGTAATACTTTTCAGGCGTCTCAATGGTGCCATAGCGCAGCCCCTGGGTATCGTTACCCGCCATCACCAGCTGCATGGTGGTAAAAAAGTTGCGGATAAAGTCTTTCCTTTGGTTATCCAGATTCTGGCGAATGCCCTCAGACACCGATACCGACGAGCGCTTGAGCTCAATCACCGCTAGCGCGATACCGTTCACATACAGCACGATATCAGGGCGCTTTTTGTATTCGCCCTTTATGGAAACCTCTTCGGCAATGGCGAAATCGTTGGCTGCGGGGTTTTGCCAGTCAATCAACCACACGGTCTGGTTCTGCTCACCCGCGCCTGCTTTGTCCTTCACGCCGTAGCGCAGCAGGCGGTAAACATCCTTGTTGGCGTAGTAGAGCTTTTTGCCTTCGCCCAGTGCCGCCGCCGCATCCAACTGGCGAATCGCGCGCGTGATCAGCGCAGCGCTCACCCCACGCTTTTTCAGCCAGGCGGTCAGAATATCCACTTCAATATTTTTGTTATGGCCTCTATCCCGCCAATCGCCCAAATAGCGATAGCCCAGTTCCGTTTGGAAGAATTGGACGATGCGATTCTGTGTGGCGCGTTCGCGCTGGCCGACGTTGCTCATTCGAATTCCCTAAAGCTACCGATATAAAACGGTCTTCAAATAATCGTCTGTGACGACAAACTCGGGATCTTTCCCGGTCAACGCCCGCGTCAGCGGAACAATTTTGGTCCTGACGCCCATCCCCCGGTAATCGACATAGCCATAGTCCCGAAGTACTTCCATAATGAGGGTGTTTCTGGGTGAACGCTGTCCGGCTTTCATTTTTTCAATCGTCATTGAATTAGGTAGCGCACCGGGGCTAATCACTTCAAGGCGGTCGGAATAGCTGGCAACCTCAATTTCGACAAAACGCGTCCAATCACGATGTGCGAGCGCATTGACCAGAACTTCTCGAACCGCTTCAAGGGGATAGAACCATTTTTTCTCCCGCCGCAATCCCTCGTCTATCTGGCTTGCCTCCTGGGAGATAAACGGCCCTATTGCATCCATGAACCGCTCAATAACGCCGCCATCGACTAGCTGATTTTCTCCATTTTCTTTGTCCCAGCGACCAACCATTGGGCCGTCAATAATGTCATCCAGTGCTGCTTGGTACTCTTTATCAACGTCGCTAAACGCCATAACCCGCAAACCGGCCTGTTTAAGATAGCGTCGCGGACGCTTACCAAATAAAACCAACCCAGCGATAGTGCAGCAAACACTACCAGCCGCTTCGGTTAAAAAGCCCAGGCCCAGTAATCTGGTCTGCCACGCTTCTGGGGTTTTGGGAACATCTGGGTCACGTAAAATATCACGGACATAATTTGTCAGGCGCACTTCATCCAAACAATTCATGTCAGTGCGGGGCACTGGCATCACTTCGGTGTGCAACATGCCACCCAGTTCAAACAAACGCATTTGTTGCTCTCTGGTGGCCAGTCTCGAAGTAGAGCCAACGCGTATATACACCTCTTCTCGGCCACGATCACGAACTACATACGGTTTAGAGATGCCCTGCGGAAAACTAATGACTGCGATAGAAATCGCCTCATCCAGTTTGACCTCCTCATAGAAAGGCAAAATCATCGGGTGAATCTTATCTTGCATGATGTTCATTACCCATTCTTCAAGGTTATCCCTTTGAATGCCGGTAATTGTGCCATCGTCTTCCACTCCCAGCAGCAACCTGCCGCCATGGAAGTTAGCCATGGCGACCACCTCTTTCGCCAACTGCTCAGGTCGAATATCATCGCGCTTAAACTCCACACCGGAGTTTTCACCATTAGCGATGATTTCTAGCAATTCAGTTTTCAACATATTGTTCTCTCAAAGCAGTATCGCACTTAATTAAAACCGTATTTCTCTCGGCGTTGATTGAATGCGCTCTTGCCACCCTCCAAAATGTCTGCTGCTAATTTTTGTACTTCCGGCACATCAATTGCGCCTTGTTGTTCTGGAAGAATCTGGCCTTTATTGTCTTTAACACTGAGCACACCAATCCACTCAGCATCGCCAAATACAGGAATATTAGCGTTATGGGTTGCGAACAAGAATTGACGACTTAGCTTTGCCCTACGCAACTCAGCAACAATACGATCGGCTATAAAGGCGTTATCCAGATTATCTTCAGGTTGATCGAGAATGAGCGGATCTTGATTATCCAGAAGCAACAGGTGCAGAACCGCCGTGCATTGTTGACCTGTTGATAAGCCTTCGATAGGACGGAAAATCGCTTCTCGTTCGCCATGTGCAACATTAAGTTCGATAGCCATTGTGTCTGGGACAACGAGTTCTTCCAGCGCTAGAAGCATATGTTCCGGCAAACGGCACAGCGCCCTTACTATGGCATCCGAAATACCAAAACTAACGGTTAGCCCTGCCTCTCCCAGCCTTATAGTGGCGGCAAGATTGGCGGGTGAAAAATCATTTTCCAGCACCCAGGCAAGTCGCCTAACCCCGACACCCTCTAAATTGTAGGCGTTAAGAAAATCCACTAACACCTGGCGATTACCTTCCGGGTTTAAACTCAGGCGTACTTTCTGGTCGAGCTTACGGTTTAAACGCTTTACTGATTTTTGCATTGCGCTGGCACGGGCGCTAGTTTGCTGATCCAGCTCAAGCAATAGTTTTTTGCGCTGGTTGTAAAGCGCATTAATTTGCGTCTGTCTGGCCTGCAATGCGGTTTGCTTTGGCCGAATTTTCTCAATTTGCTTCAGTAACGTTTGGTATTCAACACCAATTTGCCGGCCCGTCTTACCCTGGCTTGCCGGTATTTTCTTAAAGGCATTTTCCAGTTTTTGCTCTTCCGATCGAATCCACTCATTTAACTGCTGTTGGATGGGTAACAGCTTCTCTGTTGTTAAAGCGCCAACCTGTTCGAGTTGCGCCACAGTTTTCGTCAAAGACGCTTTAAATCCTTCTAAGGCTTCGCGCTGCTGCTTCAATAAGTTGGCATGCGGCAGCCCCTCCAAGCTGGCATCACTTAAAAAGACCGTATCTGGCAAACTGTCTTTAAGCGTATGAATTGCCTCTTTAAACCGATCAGTTTCCTCATTGACGCGACGATCCAGCTGCTTTTCTTTCTCAAGCTTGGGAATGATTTTTAGTTTCTCGTCGATGCCCAATGCTTGAAATTGCTTTGCTTGCTCCATCAACTTGGGCAAGCGCTCAACTTCTGCTTCAATCTCAGCCTTGTGTGCAAGTGCACGCACTATCGACTCTCGATTCTCTTTGAGCCTTGCCAACACTTTGGTGATTGCAGCATCAAATTGCTCATGCTCACCTTCTAAAAAGCGCTCGATAAGCTGGTTGCGGCTTTGATCATTGCGGGTCATCTCGTAGATTTCGTTTTGACCATAAAGCGCTATACCTGGCAGCAAATCTTTGGGCTGATACGGGGAAACATTGCCGTCTTCACCCACAACCACGGGTTGATTGCCATACTTCCGACTAACAATAAATTGACGACCATGCATGGCAGCAGAGCGTACCGTCACTTCAATCAAGCCTTTTTCATTGCCTAGGTTGTATTTTAAAATGGCCTCATGCTGGGCTTTCGCTGCCTTACCAAACGGCTGCAAGTCGAACGCAAAACGAATACATTCCAGCAGGGTTGACTTACCCGTCCCTCTGCCACCAATCACTGCATTTAAATGCGCGGATAACTCAATATCCATACCATCGAGATAGCCACCTACAAAACGTATCCGTTCAATCGCAGAGGCAAAGCATTCCGGCTTATCTGAATTTAGCCGCACTCGGGAGCCTGCATCCAAAAAGGCTTGCTTAAATGAGGCAAAGCAGGGTTTGGTCATTTTAATTAAGCAGGATGCAGCATCGCTTTTAATATCTTCGGGCTTTGCTACATCGGCAGCATTGATCGCGGCCATTTCCCGCTCACGACGATAATTGGCATCTTTGTTAAGGAAAATTTTTCGGTAAATATCATCCTCTACACCCTTAAGATCTTCAATCGGACCGGGGATTTGCGCAGCAAGCAACCCATCATGCTGCCAAACGTGGTTCATCCGACGCTTTAATACGCCATCATTATTGGTACTGTGCGCCGCAAATATGAAACCACCCTTATCGTTCACATAATTGATAATGTCGATGGCAGACTTCCGCACAGGCGCTTCAGGTTGGTTTATATCCACACCTAAGGCGCCTAGATGCCTCGTGATTAAATCTGCAGAAGAAGACTCATCAAACAAGCAAACAAAGTGAATCTTCTCACTGGAGGCAACTTCAAAGCCAGGGAAAACCACAATGTCATGCTGATTAAATAAATCTCTTATCTTCTCATAACCATTCACAGAACCATGATCAGCTAATCCAACCACCTCAATACCCGATTCCAGTGCGGCATCCAGCAGTTGTTGGTTGTATTCATTTTCCGTGAACTCCTGTTGCTCACCACGGTATTTGACATAACCAGCTGGATTAACCTGTAGCGCACATTTAAAAAAGCGTGCTTTGGTGTATTTGTTATTTTGATCAGCCACTCTCACGCTCCTCATTAGAAGGTTTAGCTAGGCGCGTTTTCCCCGTCAGCAGCTCCTGCATCATGCCCTGTTTGATCTGGCGGGTTTTGGCGAGGCGTTGCTCCAGTGCTTGAATTTCCTCGTCCATATCGGACAGGATGGTGGCGATGGCGGTTTGTTCCTCTTTTTTGGGGATCACAGAACGAATTCCTTCTATAATGCTTGCGTTCAAGCTTGGTACTCCAGAAGCTTCGTTGTATTGCATCCAGTCAATCATACAAAACTTGTAGTAAACGAACTTTGCATCTACCCAAGGCTTGATTTCTGAGTAAAAGAGTGTGTCGACTGTCCAAAATGGTTTATCTGCATAACGTGGTTTGTCGATTGTGCCCTTTCTACCGATAAGCACCGATGGCTTATCCCACAAATAACTATTCGCCCATCCAATTTGTCCGCCAGTAGCTAAAATTGGATATTCCCCATTCTCAACCTCTACACTTTTCTGATTTTTGCCGTGACGAATGGATAGCAGGCTTACAAATGGTGCAATCTCCCAATCCTCCGGAATCTCCCCCAACTCACTTTGCTTATAACCCTTTTTCGAGCCATCTTCGCGCAGAGCGAATTGGGGCAGGCGGGTGCGGCCGGTGAGCAGTTGCTGCATGGTGGCGGTTTTGATGGCCTGTTTTTTGGCGATCAGCTTTTCCAGCTCACTGATCAGCGCATCAACATCGGACAGGGCATTGGCGATGGCGGTTTGTTCTTCATAACTAGCTGGCAGTGCTATCAAAAACTCTTTCACACCCTCTGTGGTTAAGTTCGTAAACACACCACCATGTGTAGCTGAGTTATTGAATTTCTCTCGCTGAGTAGTTAAAAAGTGGTAAAGATATTCAATTGATACGGTTTTAGAAACCTTGATTAGCCCCAAAAATCCATCGTGTATACATGCATCTACAGCTAATATCGATGGAATTCCTACAGTACCAGAACATACCAAAGTTAAGGTGCCTTTAGGACAGCGTCTACTTAATTTAGCTCCAGCTACCGTCAGAGAGTCCACGATAGGTGTAACATATTTTCCATCTCGCGTAACATCTTCAACCATTAACCTTGGAATGTTTCCATTGTAGTAACGCTTGTCATCTTTGGGTCTTGGACTTGCTCCCCGAATAACGTCTGCTACATCTCCGATTTTCTTAATATGCCAACCCTCAGGAATAACCCCAACTTCAGTTTGCTTATACCCAGCAGGCACAACCTTATCCGCTGCTTCCGCCAGATATTCCGCACTTACTTCCGCAACCTGATGGTCATTCATTGCGCCCACTCCAAACCCATGGCTTTCAGGTGCCCAGCCACTTTATCGCTCAGGTTTTCAACCGTCTGGGTAATCGTAGGCAATGGCTCGGCGTAACGCTCTTCCAGTTCTTTGACCCGAGTGGCCAGTTGCTGGGTGATGCCTTCGATTTCCGCCTCGATCCGGGCTTTGAGGGTGGCCAGCCATTTATCTTCGACTATCAGGGTTTGGATGTCTGCTTCACTGAGTTGCGGATACTGTTTCAATATTGCCAGATCCAGCGCCTCTTGCGCGTCTTTGAGGGCTTTTCTGGCATCGGCCTCAAGATCAAACAGCTTTTGGGCGTGTGCCAGGGCGGTTTTTTCGTCTGGATCGGTAGCGAGTTTCAGCTGCGCCATGACCGTGGCCTTGGTGACTTTGTCTTTATCGTTCAGGGCTGCGCTTAAGCTGCCGTCTTCACCGCTGTTTTCCTCGATAAAGCTTTCCAGCGCCTGTGTCGCACTGTTCAACTCGGCTTGCAGCGCATCCATGTTGGCCTGCTCGCTGGCAAAATAGCGGGCGATAATCAAAGTAGGCGGGATCAATTCGGCTTTGTACTTGGTTTTGTTGAGGATGAGGTCGGGAGTTTCTTTGAGTTTTTCGCCTTTTTTGGCCACCAGTTCCCGCAGCACTTTTCCGGCTGGCCAGCCGTCCTGCACCAGCACATAGACATCGTCCTGCATGGCTTCCGCCCAGTAGTCCATCAATATTTGATAGATATCATACTTGCTCAGCAGCGGGGTGTGGGCGTAGCTTTCCAGCAGGTCTTCACTGATGCGGTGGATGATCTGTTTGGGCACCTCTCCCTGTTGCAGGGCTTTTAACGCCGCCCGTTCACACCATGCGCTAAAGGGTCGCAAACTTTGCTCGGCAAAGGTTTTGAATTCGCTGTGGTTCAAAATGGTGTTTTTAACCTGGCTGGCCGCTACCAAGCCTTTGCTGTAACCCGCCCTGTCTGCTGCAAACAAAGTAGCGCGAAGACTGGGAAAAACTTGCCAGTAGGGTTCCAAGGCATCAATGTCCTGGTTGGGAATGCCGCCTTGTAAATGGGCATGCAAGTCGTGCAGGTCTTCCGGCTCACTGGCATCGATATAGCGCGGGATATTCAGGTTGTAATCGTTGGCCGCGATCGCTGCAAGCGGCACCATGCGGCTATAGCGTGGCAGTTCCAGTTGTTTGGTGAAGACATCGACGATTTTGTGCATGTCCTGGCTGCGCAGGCGGTTTTTGTTGCCATCCTTCATGAAACCCTTTCTGGCATCGACCATGAAGATGCCCGTGCGCGCCTGGGCGTGTGCTTTGTCGATCACAATGATACAGGCGGGAATGCCGGTGCCGTAAAACAGGTTGGCGGGCAGGCCGATAATGCCTTTGATGTAACCCTGTTTGATCAGGTTTTCACGAATGAGCGCTTCGGCATTGCCCCGGAACAATACGCCATGCGGCAGGATCACCGCACCTTTGCCGGTGCTTTTCAGGCTTTTGATGATGTGCAGCAAGAAGGTGTAGTCGCCGTTTTTCTCCGGTGGAATGCCCCAGGTGAAACGGCCAAACGCGTCCTCCGCCGGGTTGATGCCGCTGGTCCAGTTCTTGTTGGAAAACGGCGGGTTGGCGACAGCAAAGTCGAAGGTTTTGAGCTGGCCGTTGGCGTCTTTCCACTGCGGGTCGGAAATCGTGTTGCCCTTCCAGATTTTGGCGGTAGCATTGTGGTGCAGAATCATGTTCATGCGCGCCAACGCGCTGGTGGCGTTATCCATCTCCTGGCCGAAAATCGAGAGACCACGGGGCGCTTCGTCACTGGCTTTCAGCAATAGCGAGCCGGAACCACAGGTCGGATCATAGACGGTGGCATCTTGTGACGTGCCGGCGTGAATGCCGATCACTTTGGCAAGCACACGCGACACTTCTGACGGCGTATAAAACTGCCCCTTGGATTTACCCGATTCGGTAGCAAAGTGGCGCATCAGATATTCATAGGCATCGCCCAGCAGGTCGTCACCGTCAGCGCGGTTGGCCGAGAGATTCAGCCCTTCAAAAATACCGATCAGTTTGGACAGGCGATCGATCATCTCCTTGCCCTTGCCCAGCCTGTCTTCGTCGTTGAAATCGGCGACATCGATTACGCCCTTCAGATCGTTCTCTTCGGCCAGGGCGCTGATGATTTTATTGATCTTGTCGCCAATTTCCTTGTCGCCTTTCAAGGCGATCATGTCATCAAAACTGGCGCCCTGGGGCACAGCGATCATGCCGTAGGGGTCGCCTTTGTATTTGTCGGACACATACTTCATGAACAGCAGCGTCAGCACATAGTCTTTGTACTGACTGGCATCCATCCCGCCGCGCAACTCATCGCAGCTGGCCCAAAGGGAGGAGTAGAGCTCGGTTTTCTTAATGGCCATTTGGCGTCCTTAATTTGCTGACGTGCTGCCCTTGGCCGGCACACGCTCAAGAATATGGTGTATTTCGCAGTCAAACAGCACGCAAAGCTTATCCAGCGCTTCTAAATCCACTTTTTGAGCAGTTTCTTTGTAAAGCAGGGTGACGGTATTGCGGCTTAAGCCGGTTTCGCGGATCACATCGCTTATGCGCATTTTATGCTCGCCCATCAGCCGAGCCAGGTGGCAGCGGATCATGTAGATTCTCCGTGGTTGGGGATACTTTTCACCCTTATTGCCGGTATTGGATTAATGTTCGATACCCTACCACGATTTCCATTTATGACAACTTATTTCAGTTGAAATGAAATTTTTATTGACATACTTACATCCTGCAGGGTGCGCTTGCGCACCGGCTTTTGCTGTGTGACGGCTAGGAGGTTGTCCGAGAATAGCGATCGTAGCGAGGGCGAGGCTGGTTGAGCGGGATTTTTCGATCATTTGAGGCGAATAGTCGTTCTATTCAACGAAAAGGATCGAAAAATCCAGCCAATCAGGCTCGTCCGCAGTAGAACAGTCTATTCTCGGACAGCCTCCTAGCTGCCGGTCGGGTATTTAATGGTGCGCAAGCGCACCCTTGGGACGAGCCGCGAAAGTAGCGGACAATACGAAATTTTCCCGGACAATTGTTTCGTTAACCAATTGATTTAATATTGTACAATTTCTGTATTCGGCGAGCAGATCCAAAACATTGCGCGATTTTCCATGATGCTCACTCTCTCAATTTTTCCCCCGGCGAACGTCGCCGGGCTAACCCAGCATAAGTACATAGCGCCTAAACCAAAGGTCATGCAATGGAGAGACCACCCATGTCACGATTCATCATTTTGTGCCTTGCCACATTGACTTGGGTCTGCTCACTGGCCGGCTGCGCCACACAGCCCCATGCGACCCAAAACCTGACTGTACAAATGGACTGCGGGCGCCTGCCGGTAACAGTCACCTACGCTGACGAGCACGCCACAGTCAACGCCGGAGAGGCGGAGCTGATGCTGAAGGCGGTGCGCAGCGCCTCCGGCGCCAAATACCAACTGCCTGATAACGAGCAGACTTTTTTCTGGAGCAAGGGCAACAGCGCCTACTTGCAGATTGCCGGCCGCCTCTGGCCGGATTGCATTGAACGGGGTTCCCTGCCCGACCGGCTGCAGGCTCGTGGTAATGAGCCTTTCTGGAAAACAGATGTTCACGGCGATCAACTGACAGTGCGCACACCCGACAACCCGGACCCAACGCCAGTCACAGGCCACCGGCAGGCCCTCGCCAATGGTGGCATACGGATCAGCGCCCAGGTCGATGGCGTGGAAGTTGTGCTCGATATTTATCAGCAGCTCTGCAAGGACTCGATGACCGGCATGCCTTATCCCTATCGCGCCGAACTGACACGCGACCAGATACTTGCACAAGGCTGCGCCGGCGCGCCGGAAAACCTGCTACAGGGCGCAGCATGGCGCGTTATCGCCATCGATGATGAACTGGTGGCAGAAGATGCCATTGGCACCATCGAGTTCTTCGCTGACGGACTGGTGGCAGGCCAAGCCTTCTGCAATCGCTACAGCGGACGGCACACACTGAGTGGCGAGGGCCTGCGTATCGGGCCGCTGGCCAGCACCAGGATGGCCTGCAGCGAGCCGCTCATGGTACTGGAAAACCGGCTGATCCAATACCTTGACCAGGTCATCGGTTTCGATATCGGCACCAACGGCGAACTGGTGCTGCTCGCCGCGGACAACCGGCGGCTCAGCGCCCGCTTGCAGATCGACCAGCCGACACTTCACGCACAGTAACCGCGTTGCCCCACAGCTGATCCCGATGAAAAGGCAGCGTCGAAGCTGGCACGCTGGGGCACCCCAATCATGTCACGATAGCCCGCCCAACAGATCAGCGCACCCTATTTTCATTGCCGGAGAATAATGCAAGTTTAAGCGAAATTGTTCTATTTTTCAGGTATATGACTGACACCCACTCCATCACGCTTCGCATACCCGCTTCGTAACCAGCAGCTTCCTTCCGAAGTGACATGCGAGCCGATTTGCCCACAAATCGTTATTTCTTCCAATCTGTAAGTCATCTGTGAGTTCTGCCTTGTTAGATTCGGTAACGGGTCAGCGCTATATCAGGCCCGCGGCACTCAGGTGTCAATCAGTGCAGCAACCCCGCATCGTCAGCGTCTTGCGAAAAGTTTGATGGCGGGGAATCAAAGTCTGGCCGTGCCAGGCAAGAAAAATCAAGCAGCTTCGGTTTCGATGAGGATTTTCCAAATTTTACTCGCGCAATTGGAGGACAAGAATATGAACAAGACATCTCTGTCAGCCGTTTTGCTGACTCTATCAACATTCGTTGGCATGCAGGCAGCATCATCCGATGGACTTGTCCAGAATATGCTCACAACAGAAAATACCGGCACATGGGCGCAAATCGCCGATCTGGTCATCACCAGATCAAAAAACAAGGTCGATATCACGATTCATGCGGGTGGCCCGGTTCCAACAGAGGGCTCGCTTGGCGCCATCGGCTACGGTGTCATAACCGGCGTTAACAATGACGGCTATCCAGAAAACGTACTCGCTCTGACCTCCCATCTCTGTGTGGCGGACAGCCTGGTGCAAGGCCCCGCAGGCCATGTATGCGGCGATAACACTATCGGCCTGCTGGCGGCACTTTTTGGTATTGATGATGAAGAACACAATGATGCAACCTGGCATGCACATTTTCTGGATCTGAAGCCGGCAACCGATATCTGCCTGGCTGCAACCGGATCAAGCAGCCTGGATCTGGAAGTCGATCTGGCGAGAACCCTAGCAACCCGAAATAATGTGAGTCCAGATAACGAGGTGATAGTCGAAAATGGCAACAAACCCGGTCCGACTGTTTCAGTCCAGAATCTGAATCTGCAAGACTTTCACAACGCGGCTTTCAGAAAGGCCATGCCCGTATCTTTCCGAATCGTGGCGCACGCCGACGATAACAAAACGGTAACGAATCTTTGTCTTGCCCACCCCTAACCAGCCAATCAGATTGCTTGCGCCAGCACAATAAGACTTGTAAAAACGGTTTAAATCATGCTGGCGCCAGAGCAAGCGGCATATGCAGCCCTGGCATGACTGATCGTCGATTTTATGGTGCGCAAGCGCCCCCTACCGCGTGCCTTGTCGAACCATGTAGACAAGCGGCCATGACGGGGATTATCGGAGCCGTGTGGCGGGAGTGAAATTGTATGGGAACATAGCCGGGTCACCGCGAGCCTTGCTTCAAGTACCAGAGGAACGCACACCGATGCCGTGTTCATAGACCAGCTTGCCACCCAGCCAACCAGCGATGCACAAGGTCACGGCCCCCGCGACCGACAGGATCAGGGCGAAGATACCCGGCTGGCCGAGGCTGGCGCCATCCAGGCGCAGAAACAGGCTCACGGCATAGCAAGACCAGCTTATCAGCATGAGCAGCATATGCTGATTGGCGGCCTTCATCGCAGCATGCTGCGGATCGATTTTACCAAGCTCTATCAGGCCGGTCACCATGGCCAGCAAGGCGGTAATTGTACCGACCGTGAGTAACACCCCTGCCACCCAACTGACTTGCTCGTTGCCGAACAAGCCGGCCATATCCCCAATGGTTGAGAGGAGCCAGGTTGCGACGGGAAAATGAACGATAATCGGATGTAAGGGGTGTCTCATGGCATCACCTGAATGTTGCTTTTAAAACAATAGACTGAGTAACGTGAGGAAGCCTGCGACCGCCACCCCTGCATGAATGATGACGACATTCCTGGGCGCGACAGTACCTTTGACATGCAACGAGGCAAGATAAAATCCACCCAATGCAGCCACCACCAGCAAGCCGAGTGCGGCGCTCAAACGCCCTTCAGCCGCGCCGCCCAGCACCATCATGATCAGCATGACCAGGCCCGTGGCGCCCAGCAAGGCGTGTACAATGGAGACTGGCCATGGCGCCAGCTGGCCTGAAAAGATTTTAGAAGCCAGAAAAATACCGCCAACAGCAGCAACGGCTAATACCAAAATAACATATGTAAGCATCGATTCTCTCCTTTTTTGAGTAAGGAATTCAACTATACTGCATATTCCGGCACTTTTTCAACATATATATGTCAAAAGCTGGAAATCAATCAACCTATCCTGAAAATGTCTGCACTTTCACTTTTAGGCCAGCGCCAGCAATCGTTGTTGACAGCGCTGCTCCATCATCGCAAGGGGCTCACCATAGAAGAATTGTCAGGCCGGCTCGAAATTTCGCGCAACGCCGTCAATCAGCACCTTGCCAGTCTCGGCGAGCATGGTTTTATCCAAAGCAGCTTGCTGGAAAGCACCGGCGGCAGACCCAGCCGCGTCTATACGCTCACCCCAATTGGCCTGGAGCTTTTTCAAAGACAATACGCTTTTCTGGCCAAACTTCTGCTTGCCTGGACGAACAAGCACATGGGGGAGCAAGCGCTCGAAAGCTGCCTGACGGATCTTGGCCAACAAATGGCGAGCGATTATGAAAGCCGGCTCGCTAAACACGCATCGCAGGCCGACAAACTGCGTGAAGTGGCCGCCATCCTGTCCGAGCTGGGCTATGATGCCAATGTCGTGCAAACAGCGGAACAGCGTCAGGAAATCATTGCCAATAATTGCGTTTTCCAGGCGCTCGCCCAGCAGTGCGAAGGCTTCTGTACGCTCGATTTAAGCTTCTTGACCGCGCTGCTCAAGGCAAAAATCGAACACAAGGAGTGCATCGTCCGGAACGGCAACCGCTGCTGTTTCAGAGTCGCCGATTCCGTCAACTAGTACTCCGTACCGTCAATTAGCTTACAAATGAAATCGATGGGTTCGCCTGCCAGGCTAGGCGCAAACCGCAGTCATAGCCGTAGCTATGGCAAGGATTTGCAACAACGCATGACAGGCGAAGGCGCGATTTCATGTAAGCGGTTTGGAGGAACGGAGTACTAGAAAATTTGCCGGCAATCACAACGAGCCTGCCCAGGCGCATAGCCACCCGCAATAGACAGAATGCAGGTTTATCCTGCAGGATGTCTCCTAGAAGGCTGTCCGAGAATAGCGAAGTAATCGGGCCGCAGCCGCAAATCGCCCCGAAGAAACAAAAAAATATCGTAAGATTTAATCATTTTTTATCAATATGTTATATGGTGTTTCTTGAGAGACTGATCTACTGCGGACGAGCCTGATTGGCCGGATTTTACGATCCTTTTCGTTAAATAGAACGACTATTCGCCTCAAATGATCGAAAAATCCCGCTCAATCAGCCTCGCCCTCGCTACGATCGCTATTCTCGGACAGCCTCCTAGCGCTGCGTGAAAAAGAGAAGCAGGCTGCGCACCAGCTCTGCCATGAAATCGATATCCAGCGTATCCATGGTATCCGAGCGGCGATGGTAGTGGGGATTGCGGTAAAAGGCCGTGTCGGTAATCATGACCGCTGGATAACCTTCATCCCAGAAGGATGCGTGGTCGCTGAAGCGTATGGTCGGCGTCAACCAGCCATTGAATGGCACATTCAGCGAAACGGTGGGCAGCGCCGGGTTGTTCTGGAAAGACGCTTGCAGCGCGGCCGTAAAGCTTCTGGATGAAAAATTCCCCACGATGCCGATGAAATCGCCTGTTTTAGGATAATTCATGAAATTCAGGGGGAAAGGGTAGGACTGACACCCTTTCTCATGACAGGTATAGCCCACCATTTCCAGGCAGATCATGCCTTCCAGTGCCTCCTGACCAGCCCGCATGGCACGTGCATGCACTCGGCTTCCCATAAAACGCGTCGAAAAGACAGGCGGTTCTTCGAGGGCAAAGGTAACCAGCCGAATCACCAGGTCATCGGCCAGCAATGCACGGTTCTGCTGGAGCATGGCCGCCAGTTCCAGCAACACCGCCACGCCACTGGCGTTGTCATCCGCACCCACCGTACCGTAAACGCTATCGTAATGCGCACCGACAACATAGCGCCGGGTCGGATTCTCTCCCCGTGTGATTTCAGCAACCACATTGGAAGCCGCCGCTCCCTTATAGTCGTAAGTTTCAAACTTGGGTTGAAGGCCAATCTGCTCAAAAGCCGCATAAATGGCATCCCGCGCCCTGCTGTGCTGATCCAGCCGGTACACACTGCGCTCACCAATCTCCACGGTGAGCAGACGCAGATGCGTCTCCATGCGCCGCATGCTGTCGCTTTTGTCAAATTGAAAGTCGCTCATGGTGGCTCCGCCAGTGGACAAATACCCCACCAGGATAACAAAGATTGTCCAGATCCAAAGGTTGGCAATGCACCTATGCCTGATATTGATTCTGGCAAGCAATGACTTGACATGGGTTCCATTCATCGTAAAACTGACTCCGGTTCGAAACCTCGTCCTTCAGGGCGGTGGGAGTTTGGGAGGGGATGCAAACCCCTTCCAAAACACGTTTGACCGACAGGCCTGAAGGCCTGTCGCTAATTTTTTGCTAAAATTTGGACAGTGCATCTGTCACCGCCCAACCGGTATCAGATACAAAGGCACCTCCGACGCGGGCAAACCAGCGACCTGCTGCACGAGATCATCCTGGAATGCACCAATGAACACAGCGCCAAGCCCCAGGGAAACAGTCTGCAAAGCGACATTCTGCGCAACATGCCCAGCTTCCATATGCACATAGCGCATACCACGCTCGCCATACCTGCCGGTTGTGCGGGTATAAACGGCTGCCAACAGAATGGTTGCTGGCGCCTGGCTCACTGCCTGTTGCTGGAGCGCGGCCTAGCTGAGTGCTACACGCTTCTCCCCGAGCGCTTTCGCGACCAGGGTATGGCTGTGTGGAACATATTGATAGATACCTGTTTGCAGGCCGCTTACTTTCCCGGCGATCAGATAGGTTTCCAGAGGATAACGTGCTCCGGCCGAGGGCGCAGTCCTGAAACCGCCGGGATGGGTGACACCCTGGGCGGCCCATAGCAGCTGGGACACCTGCACCAAAGTCAAGGGCGCATCACTGTACTCACGCACGGATCGCCTCGTTGACAATGTCTGCTCCAGCGAAACCGCACCCCGGTGAACGGCGGCGGGCAACCGTATTTCACGCGTTTCTCGGTCTTCGGACATGGCATTGCCCCCCATTGTCAAAATCAGGCACCCAGGGATGAACCAGCCCATCGCCCCATGCTGCCGGACCTTGGCGAACCAATCGATGCAGGATCGATACATGTATAGCTCCTTGACTGCGGCAGCCCCGTGCCGATCAACAGTTATCAGGAATCGACGATCTATACTGGAAAATCGTTCTCCGCGCGATCGGCTGCCTGGCGCCCGCGCGACTCGTTGACATTACGGCTGAAGAACAATGCCGCCGCAAACAACACCACACAGAACAAAATCGCGCTCTTAAGGCCGACCAGGATCTGCAGCAAACCGATTGCCAGTAATCCCACCATACCCGCCAGCTTCATCGACAGCCCCCAGAACCCAAAATACTCGGCCGAATGCGACAACGGCGAAAACAAACCCACCAACGTGCGGGTGGATGACTGACAAGAACCCAGGCTCAAGCCCGCCACACTCCCCACCAGCAAAAATATATATTGCGCCTGCCACTCGAGCCCGAAATGCACACGTACCGCTTCGGCGATATCGGGGGTCAAGAAAATCAGCGCAATCGCCAGCATCCACAACAACAATGTCAGACGATAAGTAAACAAGGCGCCAAACCGGTCCTGAACGAAGCCAAAGGCCACCGCCCCAAGCGCGGCAGTAATTTGCACGATGATGAACATCCATGTCCTGACTTGCTCGTCCCAGCCGATGATCTGGGCGCCATAGATAAAAGCATAAGTGATAATGATATAAATGCCGCTCATCGCGAAAAATATCGACACCAGAATGATAGCCAAATCACGCCGATCCCGGATATGTTCGATGGTGGTCCGCACTCTGCTAAATCCCAGACGTAGATAATTGACCCCGGACGGCAAAGGCCTGGGCACCCCTCGCTCCCTGACCCATAGAAAGGTCGGAATAGCCGCCACCAGAAAGAAGAACGCCGCCCAGGGGCCGACCCAGCGTATGTTTTCGAAATTTTCTGCGCTCACCTCGCCCAGCACCAGCAACACAAAAACTGCTGACACCATGCCGCCGACATAACCCAGCGCCCATCCAAAACCGGATATTTTTCCCAGATCCTCGGGCGGACCCAAATCCGGCAGAAAGGCGGCAATGAACGCCTCGCCAATCGAATAAGCAAAATTCGACACAATCAGCAACAGCACGCCCAGCCAGACATAGCCCGGCGCCACAAAGTAGAGTGCTGCGGTACTGACGGCGGTCAGCAGATAGCTGGCGAACAAGAAACGCTTCTTGCTGGCGGTGTAATCCATGATAGCACCCGCAATCGGCGAAAGCAGCACCACCCCCAGATAGCCCGTCGCCAACGACAAACTCCACAAGAGATTGCCCAACCGGTAATCGGGCGCGTCCCCGACAATCACCCGGGTAAACAAATCACCGAACACGACCGTCACGATCAACAATGTGTAAGCCTGGTTCGCGAAATCGAACATCGCCCAGCCGAATATTTCCTTCTTTGAAGCTCTTATGCGTTGCGCCATAAACCCTTTCCCGCCGGATAACGATCAAGCCAAACAAACCCAGCCTATACAATGCCAGATATATCACAATGTTTGCGCAGTTTCTTGACATCCTCCCTCGTTTAAAGTCGGGGATTCCTGCGGCACTCACCCCAGCATCGAGCCGGGATGAGTCGCTTCGGTGGGTTCCTGCTGCTGGCGACCTGACTGCATCACTCACAATGCTCACAGGCGCAATGGATTGAAGATTAAAAATCGATTTCAATACCCAGTACATCAGCACATCGATTGAACGCGATAAAAAGTTCCATGGTGCCCAGGGCTTCAAGTATTTCGGATTGCTCAACACCGAGATCAATTAAAACCTGCAAATCGGCATTTCCCATAGCATGCCAATGTGTATTGGCTTTGCGGGCAAATCGTACCAGTGCCTTTTCCTGATCGGTAAAATCATCGGGCAAAATACCCTGATGCATGGCCGTGATATTCGAATCACTGATTTTTAGGCTGCGCAACGCTGCACTATGCGCCGCGACACAATATTTACAATCGTTATCATAAGAAATCAGCATGGCGATAGCTTCTTTGACTTGCCGGCGCAAACTTCCCTGAAGCATTACAACCTTAAATTTTTCCCAGTTTGCCGCGAGCAAGGGGGGATGCTCAGCATAGGCTTTGAAAATGTTGGGCACATGGCCACCAAAAGTTTTTTCTATTTCCAGCAACGCAGCAGCTGATAAGTCTGTTGCTGCGTGATTAACTTCCTGTAACATATGGTTAAACTCCTCGCGTAACGTGTTTTAGGATTCACTAAGATAGCGGGCCGCCTCATGTTATTTGCGTATCCTCAATCACCGTTCTCTTTATTTGCCAATGCAGCAACAATGCGCCGCTTTGCTTCTTCAGTCAGATGAAAATTAGGGGCTCTCCTGTCATGACGCGAGACATCCCGCAAGAATCTGAGCTGTTGTGAAAAATTGGCGCAGTTTCGACATAAAAAAAGATGTATTCTCAGTGAAAGGTTTTCCCAGAAAGGTAGTTTTTCATCCATGACTCGTGATGCTAACTGACTGGCTTGTTTGCAATTCAACATTTATTTTTTTCGCTATCTATCCAGAGGGCTTTTAAGCATTGAATCAATGCTAGCCGGGCCCGGTGCATCAAGACCCATGCATTAGACGGCGTAATTGAAAAATGCTTACAGATCTCTTCGTTAGTCATGTCATGAATTTCTCTGGCAAGAAATATTTCAGCCTGTCTGGGTTTTAATCCGGACAAGCAATGTACAAATATTTTCCAAAATTGTTTTTGCTGCAATGCAGAATCGGGGCTGGGAAATGGCGCCGGTTTTTCAATCCAGCTTCCGTTATTTCTGAATAAATAATCCAGATTGTCTTCATCATTCTGGTCAGCCAGATCACTGATCGCCGTGACACGCCCTTGCCGCCGAAAATGGTCGATGATCTTATGTTTAAGAATGCTGGTAAGCCATGTCCGAACACTGGCGTGATTGGAAAAAGTATTTTTAGCAGTTATGGCTGCCAGAAATGTTTCCTGTACCATATCTTCGGCAAGATGTCTGTCTTTAACTTTCAGAAATGCGTAGCCATACAAATAGTCGCCATGTTCATCCAACCATGTTTGTATATTTAAGGAAGCTCTGAAAATTGAGCGTTCAGGGGGTTAATGCAACATCTTTTTGTTATCAGTAGAAAATACCATGATCAACAAAAAAGCAGAGGACACGTTATCCAGCCGGCCACGACGCTGCGTGCTTGCCGGCCGGTATCATGCAAATCACACCAGAGCAGCCAGCGCTGATTCCAGCCAGCCAAATCCAATATGTTCCTGCTCAAGCCGAATGTTCTTACCCAGCCGGTTATCGCGCAGATCGTCATACAGCGCCTGTTCGGCCGGTCTGAGCCGCGCCAGGTTACGCGTGGCTGGCCTGGTTTCCGTGCCCCAGTGCACCTCGAACGCCAGCAAGGTCGCACGGTTCATCAGGAACGATTCCACATGCCCGAACTGGCTGCGGAGCTGGTCGAGCATGGCGAAACCATGGGTATCGATATCGCCCCAGTAGTGGATGCGACAACGCTTCAACCATTCCGCCCGGCCCAACATTTCGAAGCCATAGCCTGCCCCAAAAATGATCAGGCTGTCCTGAATGGGAGGAAAAGCCAGAAAGTTGATTTCGTTCTCGGTAATGAACACCCGTGACACGCCTGGATCAAGCCGGGAAAAACTCTCCGCATCCAGTGAAATATCCTGTTCCCCTATTTCAGGCAACAAGGCATGCGCGCGATCCAGCATCCGGAAGCGAATACAAACCGGCTTATCCAGAAAACCATAACGGCGGGCGAATTGCGTCACACCGGACGCTGTGACATCAATTGCGCCGGCTGGCAGCGCGCTATCCAGCAATTCGCTGAGCACCCCCCGGTGGCGCTCGATAAACTTACTATGCACGCCCGGAATATCCACCTGCCGGAGGTATACACCTGGGCGCGGATGCGTCTTCAGCCAGGTGATGACTGCCAACAGGCGCTCCCAATCATCATCCAGCGCCAGCGCCCGCTGCGGTTTCCGGACCAGCCAATCTGACAATTCCGGATGCCAGGCGCGCGTCATCTC
The DNA here is from genome assembly GCF_050584665.1 of Nitrosomonas sp. ANs5. Classification (NCBI taxonomy): domain Bacteria; kingdom Pseudomonadati; phylum Pseudomonadota; class Betaproteobacteria; order Nitrosomonadales; family Nitrosomonadaceae; genus Nitrosomonas; species Nitrosomonas sp. ANs5. The sequence goes on along the minus strand of NZ_JBEUDO010000004.1, from coordinate 58,765 downwards.
AACCAATGCAATAAAACGCGCTGCTTCCCGCTGTTTGCCTATCAGCTTCAGGGCGTCTTCGGTGCTGTCCACCCATACCGCATGCGGCGCTGCATTGGTGCCGAAGACCCGGTGTCTGAACGCGCGCATTTCCACCCGGCAGCAGGCCATCGCCCGCAGCGCACTGATCCAGGCGCGCACGGCATCGAAATGCTCCGCCATTTCAGCCGATGCAGGACACTTGAGCAGCAAGCGCCGGGGAAACAAGGATTCGCCTGTCACCAGACTGGCCAGAATGTCACCCCGCGCCCATAGCTTCTGCACCTGGGCGCGCAAATCCGCCGGACTCGTCCAGTTCATCCAGTCATTCTGGCTTTCTCTTCCCGGTATGCCTCGATCGAGAGATTGCGCAGCCTGGAAGCGCGGCCATCGTCGTTATGCACAAACCCCACGCTGGCGACATAAGGTTCGATGATGTGGATTTTCTGCAACGGGGTAACGATCAGCAGCTGCAGGTTGAGCTGGGCAAACAGGCGCAGCCCGTATTGCGCCGACTCATCCGAGCCACGCCCGAAAGCTTCATCGATAACCACAAAGCGGAAAGAACGGGAGCGTACCGCGCCCCATTCAAGGCCAAACTGATAGGCCAGGCTCGCGGCCAGAATGGTATAGGCCAGCTTTTCCTTTTGGCCACCGGATTTGCCGCCCGAATCCGAATAATGTTCATGCTCGCTATCGTCCTCTCGCCAACGCTCGCTGGCGGCGAACATGAACCAATTGCGCACATCGGTCACTTTCGCAGACCAGCGGCGATCCAGCTCGGACTGGCCTTCGCGCCCACGGAAACGCTCGATAATATGCCGCACCTGCAGAAACTTGGCTTCGGAATACTGACTGTCGTCCGACCCCGTCAGCGCGCCTTCGGTGCAGGCACGCAGTTCCGACTGAAAATCCCGAATATCGACATCGGGTGTCGGCTGCGCTTCCAGCACGATATAACGGCCGGCATTGTAGTCGATGCCGGTCAGTGATTCGTTGATGCGCGCAATTCGCTCCTTGATCGTTTCCCGCTCGCGCGCCAGCTGCGACTGGAAATTCGCGACTTCCCGAATCGTGTTCTCATTGAGTAATTCCTTGAAGCGCGCCTCAAAGCGTGGCAAGTCATCACTCTGCAGGCTGTGCAGCATATTGCGGTATTCAAATGCCGCCTCGATGCTGGCATCGATCTCGGAAGTCTCCAGCTTGAATGCTTCCTTATAGGAAGTCATCGCCTTGACGATCCGCTCCCCCAATGTGCTGAGTTTTCTGGTTTCGTTCTCAATCTGCTTTTGCAGCCAGTCGCGCATTTCGCGCTCGCGGTTGTCGCAGGATTCGACGGTCAGTGTATGCTCGCCCAGCACTTCACCACGCGCCTCGTCGAGTATTTCAAAATAGGCTGCGCGATCTGCATCAACCCCAGCGGCATCGTTCAGCAAGGTTTGCGTTTGTGCGCGCAAGGCCTCGCTATCACTTTGCTTCTGCTCGATTTTTGAGCGCTTGTCTTTATATGCTTCCAACTGGGTTTCGATTTCCTTCAGCGCCAGGATGGCCGCATTCAATTGCCCAGTCAATTGCCTGAGCACATCGGAGGCCGATTCCAGCTGCCGCTTTTCATCCTGCAGTCGCGCCAGTTCCACGGCGAGCGACTGCCAATCGAGCTCATGATAATCATCGTATTCACCAAGCTTGGATAATACCGTCAGGCGTTCCTTGAGCACAGTCTGCTCGGCCTGAATCTTGCCCAGGCGGCCACCCAGCTCGCCCAGATTGCTCGCCAGCTGTTTCGCCTTGGTTTCGAGTGCGGCGATCTTGGCCGCGTTCTGCCAGCCCAGCACATAGCGGCTGCGATCATCCAGCCGGTGGCGATCGTCTTTCTCATGCCGTTCGCCAGGCGCTTTAATCTGCCCGGCGCGGGTAATGGCGCGCATCTCGCGGCGGAATTGTGCTTGGGTATCGCAACAGGCAATGTCGAACCGGTATGCCAGCTCGCGTTCAAGCCAATCGTAGAAGGGAGAATCAGGCTTGATGATCAGCTTGCGCGCCAGCGAATCCCGCAGCAACCCGGGAGGCTCGGCGCGCGTATGCGGACGCACCCGGAAGTAAACCAGCCGTCCTCTGAGTTGTGTTTTATCCACCCATTCGGCAACCGTCGCGTAATACGCGTCCGGCACCAGCAGCGACAAACCAAAGTTGCGCAATAATCGCTCCGCCGCGCCTTCCCAATCGCGCTCCGTCTCATGCACTTGCAACAACTCACCGGCAAAGGGCATCTCCGTCTCGGGCACTCCCAGCGCTTTGCAGAGCGCGGCGCGCATGGCAATCTGCTCCGCCGGGATATTGCTGCGCCGGGCTTTCAAACTGTCGATTTCGGCAACCAATGCATCATGCGCCTGTTTCCCCTGCCGCAGACTGACGCCATGCTCGGTCAGGTCATTCTGCAGGCTGGCCTCGCGCGCCCGTGCCGCTTCTTCCAGCTCCCCGAAACGTTGCCGCTGCGTGATAAATTCCGCTTCATCGCCAGCCGGGGCTTCGTCAATCGCCCGCACCAGCTCGGCATAGCGTTGCGCCTTGCGCTCACGCGCCTGGCGTGCCTGGTCCTTATTGCGAATCTCGACAGCCAGCCGCTCAAGACGGTCACCGCCATTCTCGGCGATGCTGCGCTTGAGCTCTTCCGCTGCGGCAAGCTGGGCCTCACGCCGCGCTTCATCACGCTTGATCAGAGTATCCTGGTGCGCCCACTCAGTGGCAAGATTCACTAACCGTTTCTCCAGCAATGCCAGCTTCAAGCCCGCGAAATAGGGTTTGAGCGCTTCACGACAGGCGCGGCGTTCTTCCAGATGCAGATTCAGTGCAGCATGCCGCTCGCAGTCGGCAACCAGCGGGAACAGCAGCTCCACCTGTTGCTTGGCTTTCAGCACTGCCTCATGTGCCCGGTTGAGATCATCGAAATGATCGATCAACGCAGCGATACGCGGTGCGACATCGAAAGGCTCGAGCATGTGGCTGCGGACAAAATCAGTCAGATTGCCGACCGATTTCATCGACACCGTTTGGTGAAACAGCTCGAGCGCCTGTTCATTGTCGATCCCGAAGCGCCGCCGGAACCAGGCGCCATAGGGCGGAAAGCTGTCGAATACTTCCGTGCTCCGCCTGCCGCTGTCCGCGCGCAGCCGCTTGCGCAATTGCGCGATATCGGGGCCGAAGTGCGTAAAATCAGCAGCGATCGACAAAGCGCGCTCCGCACCCACAAAGAAACGGGCCGGCTGCCCCTGCGCATCCTTCATCCAGAACACTTGCGCCAGCGTCACCGTCTGGTCGTAGCCCGCATTATGAAACACCCCCAGGATCACGGAATAACTGCGGGCATCACGCAGCGCAACCGGCTTGGCGGCGCCACTCATTTCATTCCGCTCCGACTTGTAGTGCCCGAGCACATAGGAGCGCAGCGTGCGCTCCTTGCTGTCCGCACCGGCAGCCTTGTTGTATGCAATGCGCTGCGCCGGAACCAGCAAGGTCGTCACGGCATCGACCAGCGTGGATTTACCCGAACCAATATCGCCCGTCAGCAGGCCGTTCTTGCCGTCAAGCTGCAAAGCCCACACCCGCTCACCGAAGGTCCCCCAATTGAGAACCTCCAAACGGCGCAGGCGAAAACCGGCCAGCGTATCGTCGCCCGTGAAATCCAGCTGTTGCGTCCCCAATTCACCCATCCCTGTTTTCCTCTGATTCACCCGCAAGATGCGCCTGATAGCCGGCCAGGCGCGCATCCAACTCAGCCAGCCATTGGGCATCGACAAATGCTTTGAGTATGCGCTGCACCTCAAACATGGCTGCCTGCCCTCCCGGACGCGCCGCACCCGCACGCAACCGGCGCAAGAAACCCAGTTCCACCACTTTATTGAGATGTGTCTCGATCTGGTCGACCAGGCGAACCTCATTGCCGCTTTCCGGTAAAAATACCCGGATCAAGTCAACGATTTCATCCCGGCTGAGCACAAGCCGCGTATCACTGCCACTGGCATCGAATTCGGCCAGCTTCTTGCGCAACAGTGCCAATAGCAAACTCACCGGAAAAGATAGCGGGCGTCTGGCAATCAGCCGCGGCAATTTGGAGACCGTATCATCCCCATCATCCGAACGCGCACGTAGGAAAGCATAGCCTTCCGCCTCATCCAGCACCAGCTCCAGCCCCAACACCGCCACATAATCCCGTACGCGGGGCTGCAGCGCAAGCAGCGCACTCCACTGCACGGCGTTGCCCTCCTGATAAATCACACCCTTGAGCAATGGGATGACCAGTGACGATAAATCGTGGGTGGATGCGGTTTCTTCAAGGCGCTCTTCTGTCATGCCTATCTCACGAAAATCACGCGCGGTAAATGCACACGCTTCATAATGGGCTTTCCATCGGGCGTGGCGCTTTGCCAAGTGATGGTTTCAGTCGTGTCCTCATCGACGACGGTTTTGGCGGACTTGCCCGCAAGTTCCAAGTAAGTCACCAGCTCCGCCAGGCCATGCTGCAGCGGATGCAGCTGACAGAGTGCGGCAAGCGTGATTTGCGAACGGTCCTGCAGGGCATGCCGAATATGCCGGGCCATGCGATCCTTGTCGATGACCACTTGCGAATACAGCGCATCCATCAGCCATTCCTGCGCATCGTCGTCACCTGGCGGCAGCACGATATCGGCGATCGCTGTTTTGGCATTGGCCGTATACAGCGGCCGCTCCATCGGCAACTCGATGGAAGCCGCCAAATCAGCGATGGCTATCACCTCGCCCGATGGGGGCGATGCCCGCAATGCCAATGCCTTGGCCTCCAATCCTCGCAGAATATCCATGATACGGCGATTCTCCAGCCAGGCCTGATCATCCAGAAAGCGCCGCAATTGCTGTGAAAGCCGGGCCACTGTGCGCTGCGTATGTTCACCGGCTTCCAGCCAATCGTAATGGATCCGATGGGTGCGCGCATCGGGTTTGAGCTCGGCAATCGGCGCCAGGGACAATACCCGCTCAAGCAAAGCTGTCAGTTCCTCCTGACGGCTGCTCGACATCAGAAAATCCCAGAACGCCCGAAAGCTGCGGCCCTGATCCGAGTCGGCAATCGCATCGCGTTCGCCCATGATCTCTTCCAGCAATACGCCTTTCGCGCCTTCCCACAATGCGATGCGCTCACGCACACGCCGATCCAGATTACGAAAGTTGTGTTCCACCTCACGGAAATCCGTAAGCAACTCACGTGCCAGTTGCGTGAATTGCTGGAAACGATCTTTGAGCGCTGTATCATCCAGCAGCGGCAGATCCCCCGCCGCTATCCGGGCAATCTCCATATCGATCTCGTCACGGCGCTTTTGCAACTCCGCAATCCGCGCTTGCGGATCCGTTTCACTGCCTTCGCTCATCTGCTTGAGCAACTCGAACAGCGTCAGCAAGCGTGATTCCGTTCCGACAAAACTGCGCTCAATCAGTGTTCCCAGCCAGGCGATTGCTTTCTCGCTGGCTGGCGTCAGGTCGAAATGCGGCTCATCCGATCCGTGGGTGTAGAATTTGCGTAACCAGCCTTTTTCAATACTGGCCCAGTCATTGAGATATTCCAGCGCAGACTTGGGAAAAGCCCCATCACCCAGCTGTTCACGCAAATTAAACAACTCATCCTCCAACGCCTCGGACAGATCCGCCTGCACCATCACTCGCACATTGGGAATAACGAATACACGCTGCAGGAAACTGGCTACCAATGGCGCATGATCGGAACGCAGCAAGCGCCAGGCAGGATGGTTCTGGCGCAGCAGATCGAGCGTGGCGTAATCAAGGGTCATGACAGGAATGGCTGCATTCGTTCTTGCACGTCGGTTAGCCGCGCAAGAACGACTCGGCCTGAATGGCTATTTGAGTGTTTCGTGGCAAATCGTAGATTTTCCTATATTTCACACAATTATTCAGCAAAGAATCACGTCATGCAGTGCATTTTCAGCAGATCGGAAAACCAATCTTCCAATGAAAAATGTGGATTCAAGCAGTTCGGCTGCTTGCCGTGACCTTTCAAGATGATCGTTCGGACCCGGGACTGAGACAATCCATATGGGCAGCTAGGCAATGTCGCTGTCGTATCACGCATTGAGAATATAGGCGTAACTTCAATCGAGGTGTTTCTCGTTACGCGGGCCGATCAATCAGATCAAGCCCGTGAAAATTCTACCGCTGCGGAGAGCAAATCCGGTTGAGAAAAGTGATGGCGGAAAAGCGGTTTGGTCCAGGCCGCCCTTTTCCTGCCTGATCGTAGATATGACTGACTTGCAGGCTACCGTCTTGCAAGCGTGCCTGCACGGTATAGGCATCATAACCGAAGTCGACGCTGAAATCGATCCACTCCAGCGGGACAATGAACTTTACCCCCTGTGGAATACGTTTAACGGCAAATCCATCGGACGAAGCCACAGTCCGGAATTTTCTGCCGACTAGCACTGGGGGTGCATCTTCCGACTGAAGCGTACCTTCGTAAACCAGTCCATACGGGGTTTGCTGCGCATTGATCGGGATCAGCAGTATATAGTGCTTTCCATGCAATATCTGCAGCAGCAAATATTCATCTGCTGCACCCGATTGCCGCTCTCCTTTAGTTTTGACCTGAAAAATCAGCTGGTTTGCTGGCGAGAGCGTGACCATGACGCGCAATATATCAAGTTCGGGCGACAAGGCTTTATCCCTGAATGACAGGATCGTACGCGGATCGTCATACATGCTCATCGCGCAAACGGGCAAACTGGTCGTCAGCCACAGCAGCAGAAAAATCAATAGCGTTTTCATAACGCGAACAATGCCCTGTTTTCACGAAACAGTTTCGCAAGCTGTGCGGCATCTTCCAGCGCATCGAAAATCAGCCGGATCCTGCCGGCCGGATCGATAAGGAATGCAGTGGTACTGTGATCGACCTGGTAACTCGACTGATTGCCTGCATTCTTGGTAAAAAAAACCGCCTCCACACCGAAAGTGGCTTTGAAATGCGCGAGCGCCTCGCTCTCGAAACGCAAATAGGCAATATCCGACCCGAAGCCCTGGATATAGCTGGCCAATTGCGCATGGGAATCCCTGTCCGGATCGACTGTCACGAATACCCCGCCCAGATCGATCTGCTCAGCGGCCGCCGCCTTGACCAGCATGGATAAATTGGCAAGTGACATCGGGCAAATGTCCTTGCAATGGGTAAACCCAAATACGACGAGCTGCCATCGATGCCCAGCACCTGGCCGCACGGACTTCAGGTGCGTCACCACCTCGGCAGGTAACGCCACCGGTTGTGACAGAATAAACGGGGCTGCCTGTAAACTGCTTGGGACACCGACAAACAGGATGAGATACATGGTCACGATCCGCAGCCTCGATAGCATTGCCTGAATTGTTCGCATAACCAGTCTCTTCTGTTTCATGGCCAAATCCTCCACTCTGTTTAGAAATACCGGCACAGACCAGCTTGCGACCGGTCATCTATTCCTGCTGCCAGCTGACAAACAGACGAGCCGGCGCAACACTAGGAGGCTGCCCGAGAATAGCGATCGTAGCGAGGGCGAGGCTGGTTGAGTTGGATTTTTCGATCATTTGAGGCGAATAGTCGTTCTATTTAACGAAATAGGATCGTAAAATCCAGCCAATCAGGCTCGCCCGCAGTAGATCAGTCTATTCTCGGACAGCCTCCTAGTCTGCTTTCAGGGTCAACGGGTAGCGCCGGCAGCAAAGATGCCATGCGGCATCACGAGTCCATCGTCGGGACCGAACACTTTTACGACGGTATCCGTTGTCGTGTCGATCTTGACTACAAACCCGGATACCCAGCTTGCCAGCATCAGATAACGGTTGTCAGGCGTCGGGCTGAGCGTGTGCGCTACCGCATAGCCGGCCGGCAGCTCGTGGCCGGGCCGCAGTCTTTTGATGAAGCGAGGCCGATAACGATCGCTCAGGTCGAAAATCGATACATAACCGTCTCTTCCGAATTCATGGTCAATGGTATCCTCCTCGGCGATATAGAGTTTGCCGTTGACGACTGCCAGATCGGAGGCGGAACGGAATACACCTTGGCCCTGGGCGTGCCTGACATGCCTGAGGATCTGCGTGGCACGACCCTCCAGGGTGTCAATCATCCAAACGCTGGGCGGAATGATTGCCTGGGTGGTGGCGGCGGTCAGCGAGGTTTTGTCAAACTGCATCGAGGCCGTCAGTGCAAAGCGTTCGTCCAGCCAATAGACGAAATGGGTAAAAGCTGCATGCCGCTTCTCATCGCCGAGCATGATTTGGCCCACCGCCTGCAATTCACCAGTTTCACGGTTGGGCCTATAAACATCGATCACATTGTTATCGAAGAAATAGCCTGTTCCCAGCCCAATGGTGCCTGATTTGTTGAAGTTGACGCCATGCGTCTGCTCCGTATAGCCGGGGATATTGATTGGATCAACACTCGCAAATTCATTGGTTCTGTGGTTGATCACCCTGACCCGGTCGGATGTAAATTCGGTAAAGTACAGATAATCCGAATAGGGAAGCAGGGTCGGCCCGTGAATCTGGGTCGACCCTGCCAGCAACCAGTTGGGAACGGCCTGGTTACGATTGATTGATTCGACAAAAGGCAGTTCGGCCGGTGTGCCTGCATTGTCCGCGGCCAATACCGTCTCCACTGCCAGGCTGACCGTGCCGGCTTCCCAGTCAAGATGATCGACCCTCAATGCAATGATATAAGCCGGATCTTCCTGGGTATTGTCTGAAGTGACGAATATCCTGTTGCCCTCCGGCAATACTACCGTATGTTGTAACGGAACATTCCCGGGCCAGCCATCAATCCCGGCCGGATCGACAATTATGAGCTTGTCGTTTTCATAATTAATCAGATAAAGCATTCTGGAGTGATAATCAATTGCGGTGACAACCGGCTGCAGATATTCATTGTATGTGCTGGGATATTGATAGACCGGCAATGGCAAATTGCGGTGATTATTCGCGTTGACAGGTAAGGCAACCGATACCAGCAAACCTATGGCAGCGATCAAAGCCTTGTGACGAACAGTTTTGTTTATCTTTATCATCAGTAACCTCCTCTAGCTTGGTTATGACACAATTCGTTCTTATGCGACAGAAAGTGGCAAAAAGCCAGGCCGCTTAAGAACACCGGATCGAAAAAATCAACCATTCTCGATCAAATTCCTCACACTCAGTCAATACCCATTGATGCCAAGAGCATAGCTTTGCGACTAGTTTTTAGAAACTTTCAAAGTTGATCGGCATCATTCTCATAATTGTTCTCAATCGCTCTTCAGCAATTATAATCACTGCACTCAAATAATATATTTATTCATATTATTCAATTGCATACCAAAAAATTACCCCAATCTATCAGCTCTCTTCCCCAGATTATTCACAATCTACCTTGCATAGAAAATTATCAGGAGTAGACTCACAGATAACATACAAATTGAATAAAACATCAATTTGGCATAGGGGCTAGCATGCAAATGAAGAGATTTCCCGCCAAAATCTTACCGCCAGATCACTCGCATGTTTTTGAACGCACTCGCTTGTTCAAGCTTGCCGAACAGAAAAAGATGGCCGGGCTGATGTGGGTAAGCGGTCCTCCCGGATCGGGAAAAACCACCTTCGTGGCTGATCTGCTGAGAAAACGACAGGCCTCGTTTCTGTGGTACAGCATCGACAGCCAGGAAGACAATTTTGCCGAGGCCTTTTATTTTCTGTCACTGGCCGCTCATAGGAACCATCCCGGCAAGAAACTGCATCTCCCCGTTTACACTGCCCGTCACTTCAAGAATCGAGAAAGCTTCGCACGCAGCTATTTTCGTCAGCTCTTCGCCGCACTCACTACGGAAACGGTCATCGTGCTGGACAATTGCCCGGATATGAAAAAAGACAACGGCCTTTTGCAACTGCTGCAATCTGCTCTCGATCAATTGCCTCCTGCCATGCAATGTATCTGTACCAGCAGAATGCCGCTTCCTCTTGCCTTGCACCATCCGACGAAGCTGGACAATATCTTGGAAATTGGAAACTGTGCATTACAACTGGAAGATCAGGAAAGTGAAGCCTTCCTGAAATGGCGGAATCCGCTACTGAGCGTCCAGCAGATACAGGCCATCCAGCTCAAAACAGAAGGATGGATAGCCGGGATGGCCATGCTGGCCCAGCAACCAGGCGTTTCTGGATCAGCTATCGACGATCACGTCACAGAGGCTCTATTCAATTACCTCTCTGCGGAAGTGCTTGCCCATATTCCACCGTCCCTGCAGACATTTCTGGCTATCAATGCCTTGCTCCCTCAGTTCACTGCGGAAACCAGCGCCCAACTGACTGGCTGCCGCATGGCGCAGCGCTATCTCGATGACATGGTTGTCCGTAATCTCCTGACCGAGCGATCAGCGGATCACCCGTCCGTTTACCGGTTTCACCCGCTGCTGAGGGAATTGCTACTGCACCAGGCCACGGCGCTTTTCACGCCAGAAGCATGGCAAAATTCGCAACAAAAGGCAGCGTCAATTCTCATCGACCAGGGCGAAACCCTCCAGGCCATGGTGATTTACAACCGATTGCAGGACTGGCCTGCCTTAAAAAGTTTGCTGATACAACAAGCGGAACCATTGATCAGAGCAGGGCAGGCGGTCACTGTTGGCCAGTTCATGCGAGCATTTCCGGATGACTGTCTCGATGCGGATCCCTGGTTGAACTACTGGTATGCGGCCGCACTGCAAGCGACCGACCCTCGCCTGGCTGAACAACGGCTGGCGATCAGTTATCGCCAGTTTATGAATCAGTACGATGCAGTGGGCGCTTACACGGCCTGGCAAGCAGCGATTGAGTCAATCCTGTTCGCCTGGCATGATTTTTCCAGGATAGGGCTCTGGATGACGCGTTTTGAAGCGTTGCGCAAGCAGCACCCGTCTTGCCCTGGCCTGGCATTGGATATCCAATGCCAGGCCAGGGCGCTGCATGCATGCGCCACTTATCATGGACAGCATTCTTATATACATCAACACCCGTTACAAAAAAACTGCGAAACCGTATTCCTTACTACTCCGGTCAGCACAGCAACCCATTCACTAGGCGTGACGCTGGGGAGCTATTATTGTCTCACCGCACGACTGAGCAGGCTGCAGATGATCGCACCTTGCTTGCAATCGGCATTGGCAGATGAATCGCTGCCCGCTCCGGCACGCATCATGAGCGCATACTTATTGCTTTCCCAGAAGCTATACGCCGCCGATACCAGCACAGCGCTTGAATATGCACATCAAGGGCTTGAATTATCGAACATATCGAATATCGGTCTGTTCAGGCATTTATTGCTGACCGGCATCGCTGAATGCCATATCGCCGATGGCGATCTCGCGAATGCCGAAAATGCCTTGCTCCAGGCAATGAAATCGGTTGATCCCCAGCAATGCGGGGCCAGTGCCCTGCTCTATGCACATGTTGCTTGGATAGCCGCATTATCCGGCCATTTGCACTACGCCCTGGAACAAAACAGGCAAGCACTGCAATCGGCAAAATCTGCGCACTGGGGACTCGGCTGCATTTGTGGATTGGCACTCGAGACGCAAATTCTGACCGAATTGTCGCAATGGCATCACGCAGAATCGACATTGTCCCGGCTGCACAAATCGGTCAAGGACATATCCGACCCATTCACCATGATCCAGTATCACATGACCGATGCATGGCTGGCCTATGCGCAGCGGAACGAAACGCGCACCATCGCCGCGCTCAAGTCATTGCTGCGCATCATGAGCGCCGAACAGGTTTATTTCTGCTTCAACTGGCAACCCAAGATACTGGAATCGCTCTGCCTGGTAGCGATCGAGCATGACATTGAGAAAGCATTTGCCATCCGTCTGCTGAGACGGCATCGCTTACCAGCCTGCCCTCCCACATATCTTGCCCAATGGCCATGGCCGGTGCGCATCTACAGCTTTGGCCCGTTAACTGTCATTGCCGAAGGCAAGCCAATCGAGCATTGCTGCAAAAGTCAGAAAAAAATACTTGAGCTGCTGGAATCACTGGTGCTCCTGGGTGGCCGGCGCGTTCAATGTGACCAACTGGCCGAAATGCTTTGGCCAGACGCGGATGGTGATTTGGCCAGGCATTCCCTGGAAACCTCACTCCACCGGCTACGCAAGCTGATCGGGAAGGAAGCCGTACTACTGAACGCCGGCCTGGTATCCCTCAATGAAAATTATTGCTGGCTGGATTTATGGGCATTTGAAACCACGATCGATGCGCTTGAGCAAGCACTGCAGTGCAACGAACCGTCCACCCTGATCGTCAAATTGACTGACCGCTTAATCACCCTATACCAAGGTGCTTTCCTACAAAACACCAGTGCCGGACTTGCGATACTGAAGCAAGCACAATTACTGAACAAATTGTGCCACACACTTGATTTATCAATCACTTTTCATGAACAGCAGCAAGAATCAGCGCGCGTCTGCGCTTTACTGCACAAGAGCTTGGAACTGAGACCGCTGATAGAAACCAATTATCGACAGCTGATGAAGTATTACATCAACCTCGGCCAGCCTGATCGGGCATTACAGATTTATCATCAATGCTACCAGGTTCTGCACAAGGGCTTTAATTTACCGCTTTCGAACGAAATTCAGCTACTTGCGAAAACGCTGGCACACAACCCGGAATAACCCCTGCACCTAGGAGGCTGTCCGAGAATAGCGATCGTAGCGAGGGCAAGGCTGGTTGAGTTGGATTTTTCGATCATTTGAGGCGAATAGTCGTTCTATTTAACGATAAGGATCGTAAAATCCGGCCAATCAGGCTCGTCCGCAGTAGATCAGTCTATTCTCGGACAGCCTCCTAGCAATAAATGGCTAATCAGTACTCACGCTCTATGATGGATTGTCCAAAAATAATTTCGAGCCGGAGTCCAACGATCCAGGAGGCCTTGCGATGCTGATCGAGCTTCTCTCGCGGCCAGTGCATGCCTACCCAGGGCTCGACGAAAAACCATTCGCGTAGATAGCGCTGTCGGTAGATCGCCCGCACGCCATAGTCCTCCGTTGGCACCGCATGAGCAGTTTCACCCCGGGCCCAGATTTCACCGGCATAGGCCTGGTCGTTGGAATACAGGTAAAACAGGCTGCCTGATGTACGCCAGCGGAACCCGTCGGTTTGCTGGGCGAAAACGCCACGGCCAGACCAGCGCCCCAGCCAGCGCTCACCGAAACCGATCTCGTAATCAAGCCGTTGTGACACCCCAAAACCGTCACTATTGCGCCAGAAAACGACCGATTGCCAACGCAATTGACTGCGATCACTCAATTCGCTTTGCATCAGGTAGCGGACACGCAGATAGGGATCAAAACGCAGCCCGCCCCGGAAACCCGCTCCGAATGAAAGCCTGCGCCGTTCTTGAATGACAGGATCATAGCCGAGCCCAAGCAGCCATTCATTGTCAGCCCCTGGTTCGCGCAACAATCCAGGCCGGGCGCTGTCATCACCGGTCATGAATTCATCGAACCCCAAACGGCCGACCACTGCCGAGAATCGATTCTCCATGTAAGGAAGAAAAAAACGTGCCCGTAGATTTGAGATCACACCCCAGCCGTCGGCTTGATCCCAGGTTGGGCCGATCGACAAGCGGCCGACCGATGTGGCCAGTCTGGGGTCATCGGCCGGCTGGTCGTCAAACCAGCGTGGATCACCAAAGAAACGATCCACCCACCGTGCCGCAGTATCCACGGTCGAGGTCACGGCAAACTGCACATTGTCTATCCACAGCCTGTCCTGCCTTTCCTCGGCATCTTCATGCGCTTCGTCATCACCGTTTGCCAGCGGCTCGATCTCGCTGCGCACATGCGCTTTCCCCTCCTCATGCGCATGGGCATTGCGGTCATCCGCCAGCCACAGGCTGAGGAATAGCAGCAATGCCATCGAACCGTCTCGAATAAAATTCGCCATACACCCTGGTGTGCCGTTGCGTGATAGTGATCATACGCAATAATGCCTGCAGGCAAGAGTGGAATAAAGAAGAATTGAGAATGGGTAGCGGCCTGATTCCAGGCGCAGTTATTTTTCACGCATGGCCGGACCAACTGCCAGCACCATAATAGCCAGCCATATAATGAACAACAGGATAAGCACCAGCACGACCGCAACGAATGCGCTCGACCATGCCCCCGATTGCTGCGGCCCGCGCGCACGGCGCCAAACCAGCCCACCAACCAGCACAGCGGTTGCGATTATCAGAAAGAAGATAGTTGTCATTTAACGTACCTGGAATTCAAAGCGAAATCATTGACTGGAGCGGATGAACCAGACTGATGACGCCAAGTGTGGCGTGTGCTGAGCCGGCAGCATTCATCATCGAACTATCCGCCGAAGGTTGTCGTATCGGCACTGGTCAATGATCAGGACGAACCTGTCACGCTGACGCCTCTGGACAATCTGGCGGTCATGATCCGGCTAGACAATAACAATAGTCGGGATATCGCCGACTGGTGACTTGTCGCAGTCAACGCGTCCGATGTCTATTACTATACCTTCGCAGATTGGCACAAAACACTCCAGCCTGCTCACCGCGGCCTGTTGTTTTTTCTCGATGAGTTTGAGGTACTGAACATTCCCGCCAGCAGTCTTCCAGCCGGGCGCTATACGATCTATTTCGGGATCGACACCATCATGGACGGGCGCCTGAATGTCGGAAACGCCTATTACGATGCGATACCAATCAACGTAGTACGATAATGTGTTTGCCAGCATCCAGGCCAGGTTAAAGTTGGACTGGATTACCGCGCCACTTTCGCGGCTCGCAAAACGGCAAGGTACGCTCGCGCACCGTCAAACAATCTAGCCACCGCCAGCAAATCGCCTCGCATAACAAAAACCGGTGCACATGTGCACCCTTGTATATTAAAAGTGAGCAGCGAACTCGCTTAAAACTGTAAAGTAGCAGCGTTTTCTGGGGAAGCCGTTGCACCCTGAGGTCTCGAACCTGTACGTAGTGTCTGCCCGAGAACTTCATTTTCCACCATCGGCCTGCCTAATTTTTAATCACGTTGACTAAAATGCGGCAAAATGATGTATGTCAGAAACATATGCGTTGTCAATTTTGGGAAATGTTGCCTGGAAACCCCGAATTTTTCCCAGCAGTCACCGCTGATTGCTTGCAATCAGGCGATTTTTACGGCATGCTGCATCACAACATGCCGTTTGATGGTGACAAGTTTTTCAAAATGAAGGCCGCTAATACGTAAATTTGGCTTGACTGAAGACAGAGTATCTACGCCGGTGGCAAAAAATGTTTGTTCTTCTCCAGAATTTGCCTGACTTGAAGCACCGTTCATGCCGAGGCCCAACGGGCCTAAAACGGAAATTTCCAAACAACTGCTCAGATTACACACTGATTCTAAAAACATGCTTCGAATGCAGCGCCACTTTGACCTTATCGAAGCGATTCAGCAACTGGCCAAACCGCGCGATTCTCGATTCGATTTCCGCAACCGTAAGTGCCGGAAAGCGGTGACTGTGATAGGCCAGCCGGTTGGGGCCGGGGCGACGCATATACAGGCCAGTCAGCAGCGCTTTCAGGCGTGCGGACAGCCATCCCTGAAGATACGTGCCTAGCGGTCTGGCTGGCGGCTGCTGGTTGCGGTAACCGCTGGCTTCCAGCACATCGACCATGCGTTCACAAGCAAGCGGGCCGCTTTGCGCAGCCAGATAGTAGTCGATCAGCACTTGGCGTTCGCGCCCCGCTGCGGCACCCAGCTCACCGGCCAGAATGCCGGATAGCGTATTTGTCAGTGCCTGAAAATCAAAACACTGGTGACTGAGCCGGGTAGGCAGACCCTGGAAATCATAGTCGTAATACGTATGCAATGAGGCCAGATAAGAAATGGCGGGCACCCTCAGCATGTAGGCCTCGAGTCCGGTTGTACAGCCGTTATGCACCAGCGCTTTGGCGGCCAGCAGCCAGGGAATGACATTGCCTTGATTTTCTACCACCACCCGTTGGCATTGCGCGGCGATCTCATGATAGATCTGGTGGCTTTCACTGGGATGGGGGCGGACAACGATGCGCAAACTGGGAAATGCATGTTCAAGCGCCGGGATCAGTTGTTTGAAGTCCGCCAGAACGGCCAGTTTATGGTTGCGCAGTCCCTCGGCGAATTCCCGGCTCATTCCCATACCGGGTTGACCAAGCCGCACACGCTTTTTCCAGAGCCCCCTGGCTGGCAGAAACAAACCGAGGTTTGGAATAAACGGATTCACACCGCTGAAATTGGTATTGATCAGGATGAAATCGCCATAACGGTCGCGCAGCCCTTCCACCTCCCGTGCGAAGTAAGGGCGAATTTCCGGCCGCAGCATATCCCCCCGCGGATTGCCGGTAATATGAACCGGCATATTCTCCGGCAATGCAGGATACTGCCGAATCAGATCGGCATTTTCCTGCCCCCAGGCAAACATCTGCGCGACCTGATTGATTGTTACGGGAGAAAGCCGCTGGGTGAAATAAGTATCGGCCGGCGGATGCACCAGCGCCTCTTCTTCCCACGCCACGATCTCATGGCCCAGCTGCCGCAGAATCGTGAACATCGAGTTGCTGAGACTGCGCATGCTTTTGGCCAGATAAACGCCACGCGCTATGGAAGCCACCTGGAAATGGGTATAGGCCCGCGAGCCCATGATGACCGGAAAACCACGTTCCGCCGCCACACATGACAACAGCAGTTTGGCATCAAGTTCTCGGACCTGACTTTCTACTGGAATAATGAGGGTTGACGCTGATGCTTGATTTTTCATCCTGGCAATTTCAATTGATCGAACACGAAAATAGCAACCTATTCTTTTTATGACAATATCTTAATTGCAGTCCACAGCATTCACCCGAGATTGCGAAGCCCAGATGGACACCATGCGGCACATCATTCACAGATACAATCCAGGGAAAGCTTGCATGCTATTCATTTTCCAGCATTTTCCATCGATCCAAAAAGGCCCGATACAGCTGATAACTGGTTGAAATCGCAATGATTTCATGGTTCAGCCAGAATGAAGGCCTCGTCCAATTGAAGCTGCCAAAAATCGACCACACTTGTCCACGGTCCTCTATCAGTACAAACTTCAAATGCATCGGCAAGCCGTCGGCAGATTTTTTGCGCGTGAACCGGATGCCGGCGGCAAGCAGGCTTTGCTCCACCCTCGGCGTAACCCGCCTGAATGTTCGCTCTGCAATGATCTCTACGGCCGCGCCTCGTTTGGCCAGGCCGGCCATCACTTCCACTGCCCGCTTTGTCCTGATATGCGAGGCGGCGATACGGACATGCGCGCCACTTCCAAATTCATTCAGGAACCGAATCACAGGATGCGCTTGGAAACTGGGCCGGAAGTGAATGGTGGTCTCGGCGCTACGAACGATCTGATTTGCCTGTTTGGAAAAGCGATACAGCAGCCCGGGAGAAGTCTGATGTAATTGCCGTACATGATCCACCAATGGCGCTACGAGAAGCGGATCATGCAGACCTACCAACATATTATGGCCCTGATCCTGATCACCAATCTCCCGGATGATGTCCTGCCGCTGTTCGAACGGATTGCCGGATGGATTGAAGGAACCGATAAAAGCCACCGGTGCTGGATGTGAAAAACAGTAGAGTTTTTCATGTAACTGGGGCCGCCATGCTCTTTTGCGAGGCGCAAGCACGCCGGGAAGAGTAACGGTGCGCAAGCGGTCACCCAGCCCGCCTGACCCTGAGAACAACCGGATCACCTCGTCATTCGCATCCGCAATACGTGGCTGGCCAGCTAGACATAGCGTGATGCGGACCCCACGCCTGCGCGCCCGGATGAGTGCCTTGGCAAGTGCCAGATCACGAAAATAATAAGTCGTCCAATCGATCGTTCCCCCAACCGGCACGGCAGCAATATGCCGCGCCAGCAGATTGCGCAGATAACCAGAACCCTGATCCGGCCCGCCAAAGTGGACTTCGTAAGCTGATTGCATACGCTCTCCTGCTGAAACTTACCTGACAAGCAACAGCATGGGCTGAAAATAGCACACTGATTTTTCCCCTACGTGTTTATACGTATTCTTTTCGCGAACGTATTTCAATACGCTGTCCAAATATCGGGGTTTTCTTAAATTTGTTGCCTGATCAGGCAATTATCATGGGTGCACAACACTCGCCCCGGTATCGTTCGTTGCGCACCCCCCGCATCTTCAACGATCGAGGACAAAAACATGGCCAAACAAACACGCACCGCCAGCAATCCACAAAGCAACACCAACATCCCGCAACAGGGAACAACTAGCCCCGAGCGTGCTTTGGATGATCAGCTGGCGGCCGAAGCGGAATACCAGGACAGTATGACCGAATCGCAGGAATTTCCGTCGGATATGGAAATCCAGCAGAGCGGCGTCCATGGCCCCCGCAAGGACGATAGATTGAAAAAAATCGTCAAGCAACATCCAAAAAAAGCCATTCCCCAGATTGAAAGCATGGAGCCCGAGCAAGCACCATTCAAGGAATAATGCTGCAACCGGCAACTGAATGTCTGGTCATATGCCTGTACGGCCGTGGAATCATATCGTATTTTCCTCTGCGTTTAGCGCAGCGGCAGCGCATTTGTCCAGACCTGCGGCTTTACGTATAGTATATACGTAAAGCCGATATAGAAATTTCCGGTAATTTCAACCCATTTCATGCCGTTACCAGGCCTGACAGCATGATCGTTACCGGCCTCGACACCTATCTCCCACGATGTCTGGCGATTCAGTCCAACAGCTGCAATGATCGCCATACGGCGCACCGGCAAGCGGCATGCATGGCATGCACACTGGGCAACAGCTCTCAGCCACGCGCCGATGCATTGACGCACGACAAAACGATGCGAGGGATTCGAGGGATTATCAAACCGGAAACGACTCATTGATCACAGCAAAACCAAAGCATGCATAAACAGACACTCGAAAATTTCAAAACTAGACTCGAGCAAATGCGCGAGGCTCTGCATGCCGGCGAGGACACCAGCCGCGAAGCGGCAAAACCGGTGATACTTGATCAAGCCAGCGTCGGCCGGCTGTCGCGCATGGATGCGATGCAGGGGCAAGCCATGGCCATTGAAACACAACGGCGGCGTAAAATTCTCGCTGGGCGTATCGAACGCGCGCTTGCCCGAATGGCTGCCGGGGATTACGGCATATGCCAATCCTGTGAAGAGGCTATCGATCCGCGCCGACTGGAAATCGATCCGACCGCTTCGCTGTGCATTGCCTGTGCCAGCGAACATGAAACACGTTGATGCGTTGTCCAGTCTGCAACAATGAAGGCTGCCGCGCTTTTCTGTCAGTGAATGACCGCGACTACTGGCGCTGTGAGACATGTCTCGCAACCTTCCTCGACCCATTGCAACACCCTTCCAGTCAGGATGAACTCGCGCAATACTACCTCCACCGTAACGACCCCATGGATACCGCTTATCGGGCATTTCTCGATCGGGCCGCCAGCCCGCTCTTGGAACGTCTGCCACCCGCCCAGCAAGGGCTGGATTTTGGTTGCGGACCGGGACCGGCACTGGCGGTCATGTTGCGTGAAGCAGGGCACACTGTCGCGCTGTTTGATCCCTTTTTTTATCCCGATCCGGCAGTTTTGGCCGGCACATACGACTTCATCACCTGCACCGAGGTTGCCGAACACTTTCACCGGCCCGCGGAAGAATTCAGCAAACTCGATGCACTGCTCAATCCCGGCGGCTGGCTGGCATTGATGACGACGCTGCAGCATGACGATGCGAAATTCGCCAACTGGCATTACCGGCGCGACCCGACGCACGTAGTGTTCTACCGCGAGGCGACGTTGCGTTACCTGGCGGCATATCACGGCTGGCACTGCGAATTCCCGTTCCCGAACGTGGCATTGATGCACAAACCCGTTACGCATCATCTTGAAAATTCCGGTTGAACGGGCTGAAATATGTGGTTTCCAAGCCACTGGACATGCCGCAGCGCTGCGGCAGGATGGCGCCATGCCAAAGCGTTGTCACGTTGCCATCTGGCTTGTCGCGCATCATTCCCTTGACAAGTCTGGAAGCGACAACTTGTTCTGTTCACAACCACACATTGGCAATATAAAATAGCCCCCCAACCGGAAATTGCAGAATTATGGCCAGCAACTTGCACGAGGAACGCCTGGATACAGTTGTTCAATATTTACTGGAAAGTGGCGCCGCCCGTGTACTGGATCTTGGCTGCGGCCCGGGAGAATTGTTGCAGCGCCTGGCACAGCAGCCGCAATTCACTCGGCTGGTCGGCATCGATATCGACCCCACCATCCTCCATGAAGCGCGCCTCAGCCTGGGATTGGGTATCCCCCATCCGGCCGATCGCGTGCAGGTGCGCTATGGCTCCTTCGAGGAGGCTGATTGTGAATTGACCGATTTCGATGCTGCAGCACTGGTCGAAACCATCGAGCATATCGACCCCCGCCGCCTGACCCGGGTGGAACTTGCCGTGTTCGGAAAAATGCATCCACGGACCGTACTGGTTACCACCCCCAATCAGGAATTTAACATCCTGTATGGCATGCTGCCGCACCAGATGCGCCACCCGGGCCATCATTTCGAATGGAACCGCGCCCGGTTTCAGCAATGGGCGCAGGGTATCGCCGCACGTAACGGCTACGAGGTCCATTTCATCGCTATCGGACCGGCCGACCCACTGCGCGGCAGTTCAACGCAAATGGCACGCTTCATTATATCGGCATGATTTTCACCTGGAATTCTCAGCCGAACGGGCTGCAGCGTGCAGTTCTCAAAGTGCCGGACAACGCGGCAATGCCAGGAAATGAAACAACCACAACGCTGCGCTCGCAAAGACGGCTTCGTTGGATGTCCCCACGACCCACAGCACAACCACCGTCCCGTAGGGTGCACCGGTTTGTACTGCGTGACGACTGGTTGCCGTGGACCGGGCGTTTGACGGTGCACAAATGCACCCGCCTGCTAAAGCGTTGCGCAAACCGGTCTGGAATTGACAGTTCCAAACAGCCTCTTAAGTCAGAACCTGGCAGGCGCCGTTTTCACCAGGTTCCATTCTATCGCCCGGCTGCGCCAGTGATCATCGATTGCCTGGACAAATTCCCGATTGACCAGTTTCGCCCGATTTTCATTCCAGCAGGCTGAATCATGGCGAACGACGATTCCTTCAACCTTGCCGGCACGGTATTGGCTCGGCGTGTTTTCCAGTAAATGAATCAGTTGTGGCTGTGTCAGCACACCGCGTTTGAGCAGCGGCACGACGGTGAGGCCCAGCTTGCCAGCCAATTGATTGCGCCGTTCGACGCTCCAGAATTTGCCTGCCCCCAGGTCATAGACATCGAACAGCAGAAACCAGTCCGGCAGCGCATCGTAATCCAGTGAGTGCCGGGCAGCGCACCATTCGCCGAACAGCAGCAGAGCTGGCGTCAGATGTTGTCTGAGGATGGCATCGTGCTGACCCAACCAGCCATTCAGACGGGAGAACTGGCCGGCATAGGGTTGCTGGAGATATTGCCCGCGATTCTGGGCTCGCAGCTGGCCGTTTTCGTCGAGCGAAATGCCGAGGTTGGCGCCATCCAGTTTTTCCTCTATGAGGACTTCCGCTTGCAGCAGCGCCCTCACTTCGGGTGCCGACAATACTTTATCGTCCCTGGGCTGGCCTTCGCCTAACCAGAGCAAATGCGGGGTATGGGGAAAACGAAAAAATTCCGGCATCGCTATCTATTCACTTTTTCACTTTTTCGGCGTGCTTGGCACGCGACCATTCTTCTATGATTGGCTCCAGGGACAGTCCCGCATCGGTCAGCGCCTGTTCCCAGTCATGCCAGTCGGTATCGCCAGCGAAAGCGATCGCGCTGTCGCCCTCCAGTTTCAGCGCGGCCAGGGCCGCCGCTACCATCTTGCGGTCGGCCAGGTCATGCACCACCCTGTCCAGCGGCGGCTGCAGAATGCCATGACCGTCCTGGTCGTAATGCACTTCGACGCTGTCCACCGCAGCGGTGCTCCATTTCTGGATCACCACCTGGATGCCATAGTCATTGAAATCCAGATTATTATCATATTCCTGCGCGATCTTGCCGGCCATGTCCAGCACCAGATGGGAGGAACTGGCCTCAAAGGCCGAGAGCCATTGCCAGATCTTGAAACGCAAGGCAGGATCCTGTGGCGTGGCGTTCATTGCCCTGGAAGGCTGCAGGACCGCCGCACTGGCCGCGACCAGCACATTGGTATCCACAATGTAACGGCGTTTCATTGGCCGGTTTGCGCCTGTTGGCGCGTGAACATCAATCGCGCCTGTTCCCTGGTTTCGCCCAGCGCATCACCGAAGAAATATTTGGGCCAGTTGCTTACCCGGCCAAATTCATCCACTGTCAATTTTCTCAGCATCGCGCCATCCGCCTCTCTTTCAGCAAAAAACAGCGCAACCTGTTCGGCTGACGTCTCGCCTCTGGCAATCAGCGTTTGCATGCGGCGAAACAGGTGCTCCGAATGGGTTTCCACGATGAACTGAATCCTGCGCGCCTGGCTCATTGCCACGAACAACTCTGCCAATACCGACTGCGCCAGCGGATGGAGGTGAATTTCCGGTTCCTCCAGAATGATGGTGCTGCCAGCGGGCGCGAAGTAGGCGACAGTCAGCACGGGCAGAACCTGCGAGATGCCTATGCCGACATCGCGCAAGTTGGCGCTCACGCCAGCCTGATGCACCACGATTTCATAACGGCTGGAACGGCCCAGCTGCTTGACCTCCAGTTTGTCCGCCACCTTCATGCGATTCAACCAGAACGATACCCCGTCCAGCACCGCATTTTGCTGCGCCCCTCTGGTCAGCGCACTGGCCAACAGAGCATCGATGGCACGGTGGCCATCGCTTTCAATCTGGCCTGGCGTCATTTTATTCCAGACATAATCCCTTTCGGGCTTGCGCCGCAGCGGCCCGAGATAAACGATATTTTCCAGTTCGCGGCGAATCGCAAGGCTCAAATCTTCCACGATGGCACCCGCATGACCCAATACGGCAATCGCCTCCGCGGACAATGCAATCGAGCGTTCCGGCGTCAGATGCCGGCCTTTGGCACGCGGGCGCACCTCATCATTGACAAAAATGGCGTAAGCGCCTTTCTCACGCCGCACCACGCGAAAGCGGTGCCCGGCAGTGGACAAGGTGAGTGCCTGAATGACTGTAGCGCCCTGGGCCGTTTGCCCATAACCGCAGGCAAACCGACCGCTCGTGATGCGCGTCTGTGGATGCGCCTGAAAAGCGAACTCGATGGCGAACTGGCGAGGAGATTGCGTGCCGGACTTGAGCACATCGTCAAAACTTCCAAAATTGAAATAGTCGTGGACTTCGTCTGCACCCAAGTTCAGATGAATCGAGCGATCCGGTGAATGCACGGTCTGTTTCAACAGCAATAAGCTCTGGATCAACGAAGATTTCCCCGAGGAATTCGTGCCCAGCAACATGGTGACAGGCTTGAGCGCGATCACGCCTGTTTCCTGCCAGGCCTTGAAGTGGGTCAGGCGCAACGCTGTCAACATGACCGGGCCCTCCCCCCCTTGCCATCCCCTGCAAGATCTTGCTGCATGGTTGCCTGGGCCATCCCGACACGGGTAAAAATATTCAACATGCCTCCCAACCACCCCCGGCAGGGCGAATCAAATCGTGATGATGCAACCAACCATCTGCTGGGGTCAGGATCAAAGCAACAATAGCCCCCATGGTGGGGGCGTTTACGCCCCAACAAACTTGCGATAAATTGCGACAATTCGAGTGATGACACATAGTTTTGAGTGCATTGCACGAGCAAACAGGTATTTTACTACGGCCTGTCCAGTTGCCTGCCATCGTTCAGCCCGGGAGCCCCGCTGTGGCTTGCCGGCAAGCGCCAATTAATCAGCTGCGGCACAATACCTGAATATGCGCTGCCGCACTCCGGCCCAGCGCAGCCAGCTCGTAGCCGCCTTCCAATACCGAGATGATGCGCCCCTGTGCATGTTCATCCGCTACCGTTTTTATTTGTTCGGTAACCCAGACATAATCGGTTTCATCAAGATTCAGGCCGGCCAGATAATCTTCCCGATGGGCATCGAACCCGGCTGAGATATAAATGATCTCTGGACGAAAAGCATCCAGGGCAGGCAGCCAGTAGCGCGTAACCGCCTGGCGGAATATCTCGCCATTCGATCCCGCCACCAGCGGCACATTGATGATATGGTCACTACTGCCCGCCGCACCGCTATAGGGATAGAACGGATGCTGAAAAGTCGAACAAAGCATGACGCGTGCATCATCCCGGAAGATATCCTCGGTGCCATTACCATGGTGCACGTCGAAATCCACGATTGCCACACGCGACAACCCGTGCCGGGAGACGGCATGCGCCGCGCCGACCGCGACATTATTGAAGAAACAGAACCCCATGGCCTGATCACGGGTCGCATGGTGACCGGGGGGGCGTATGCTGCAAAACGCGTTGGCGACCGCTCCTTGCATGACCAAATCGGTCGCCAGAATCACTGCCCCGACTGCCCGGAAGGCCGCTTCCAGCGTATAGGGGTTCATCGATGTGTCCGGATCGAGGCTTACCAGGCCATGCTGCGGGGCAGATGATTCGATCCGACGGACATGATTCTCGGTATGCACGCGCAGCAACTGTTCCCGTTCGGCCGGCGGCGCATCATGCTGTTGCAGCGCCGGAAAAATACCTGCTGTATCGAGCTGGCGTTTGATTGCCTCGAGCCTTTCCGGGCATTCCGGATGCCCCAATCCCATTGCGTGTTTCAGACAAACTGGATGCGTTATGAATGCGGTCACCATCGTCGTTCAGGTTCTCGGTTGATGATCATGGCAGACCGGCCACCTTTGCCGGTCTGTCAGACACTGTTTCTCACTGGAGCGAAGAAAATTCATGGATGCGCGCTTACTCGGTAACTTCGTCCACAGGCATCCCCAGCGCCTGGGCAATGCCTTCCCCATAGGCCGGATCAGCTTTCAGGCAGTGGGCGATATGCCGTTTCTGCACCGCGCGCGGCGTGCCGCCAATGGAGCGGGCGGTATTTTCAAACAGGGCCTGCCGTTGCGCAGCGATCATAAGGCGGAACAAATCGCCGGGCTGGGTATAGTAATCCTTATCCACGCGATGATCCCAGTGCCCTGCCGCGCCCTCCAGATCCAGGCGAGGCGCCTGGAATTCAGCCTGCTGCTGCCATTCCTGATAGCTGTTGGGTTCGTATCCAAGTGTGCCGGCATAATTGCCATCGACCCGCATGGCGCCGTCACGATGATAGTGATGGAAGGGGCAGCGCGGCGCATTGACTGGAATCTGATAGTGATTAACACCCAAACGGTAGCGCTGCGCATCGCCATAGGAAAACAGCCGGCCCTGCAACATTTTGTCCGGCGAAAAACCGATACCCGGCACGACGTTGGCTGGATTGAAAGCAGCTTGTTCAACTTCGGCAAAATAGTTGTCGGGGTTGCGGTTCAGTTCCAGCACACCGACTTCCATCAACGGATAATCCTTGTGTGGCCAGACCTTAGTCAGGTCGAACGGGTTATAGGGACAATGCGCCGCCTCTTTCTCCGGCATGATCTGCACTTGCAAAATCCAGCGCGGATATTCCCCACGCTCGATACTGTCATATAGATCGCGCTGATGGCTCTCCCTGTCCTTACCGATCAATGTTTCGGCCTCGGCATCGGTCAAATTCTGGATCCCCTGCTGGCATTGGAAGTGAAACTTGACCCAGTAACGCACCTGCTCGGCATTGATGAAACTGAAGGTATGGCTGCCGAAGCCATGCATATGACGGTAAGTCGCAGGAATGCCGCGATCGCTCATGACAATGGTGATTTGATGCAGTGCTTCCGGCAGCAGCGTCCAGAAATCCCAGTTATTCTGGGCACTGCGCAGGTGGGTGCGCGGATCCCGTTTCACGGCATGGTTGAGATCGGGAAATTTGAGCGGGTCGCGCAAGAAAAACACCGGCGTATTGTTGCCCACCAGATCCCAGTTGCCTTCTTCGGTATATAACTTGACAGCGAAACCGCGTATGTCCCGTTCCGCGTCAGCCGCCCCCCGTTCACCCGCCACGGTGGAAAAACGCAGAAAAAAATCGGTTTGTTTACCAACCTCTGAAAAAATTTTCGCCCGGGTATAGCGGGTCATATCCCGCGTGACCGTGAACGTGCCATATGCGCCGGAACCCTTGGCGTGCATCCGGCGCTCGGGGATCACTTCGCGGTCGAAATGGGCGAGTTTTTCCAGGAACCAGACGTCCTGGAGCAACATCGGGCCGTGCGGTCCGGCGGTCATGACATTCTGGTTATCAGTTACCGGTGCGCCAGCGCTGGTCGTCAGCTTCCTTTTTCCGTCATCCATGTTCCACCTCCTTCAAAATTATCCCGGATCCCTGAGTCGGATGCACTCGATGGGAAAGCACCAGCAGCAACACGCTCGATCCACCCCTCCCTGACGGGAATGGCAAACCGCCATTAGGGCACCTCTAAAAATTCATATTTGCGAGCATTCCCTTCGGGAATTGCCTGCTTACCCCGTCTCGTCACAATACGTCGTTGTTCACAAAAAATGTCTCCTGACATATCCATCATATGCTGCGTCAACATTTTTTGTTCTCGCCTCGTCTTGTTTAAAACGCTGAATTTTTAGAGGTGCCCATCAATCAGTCAATCCGGAACGACACCTCACTCACCCCCATCACCAGACTTGCTCAACATGCGGCGAAATCTTCTGATCGCCAGGAATACTATCGCCACGACAAAAGGAATTGCGATTCCGGTCATCAACTCGACATTGATAGCCAGCCCGGCAGCCTTGGCCGCCTTGAAGCCATAACCCGTAATGCCGAGCAGATAATAGCTCAGCACAACAACCGACAATCCTTCCACGGTCTCCTGCAAACGCAGCTGCAGGTATGCACGGCTGTTCATGGACTTGAGCAAATCCCGGATCTGCGATTCCATGGAAAGATCCACCCGCGTGCGCAACATCGAAGTGGCGCGTGCCACACGCAAGGACAGGATCTCGAGTTTGGAGCGCACCAGATCAAATGTACCCATGGCGGAAGTGACGCGCTGTTTCCTGTACTCGTACAGCATCTGCAGCCCCTCGATACGCTCCTCGCGCAATTCGGCAATTCGCTGCTGCATAATGGCGTGATAGGTCTGCGAGGCGCTGAAGCGATGGCCGGACTGGGCCGAAATCTTTTCGATCTCGGAGGCCAGGCCAGTCAGCTGGACCAATAACTGCTGTTCATCTTCGATGTTATTGAGCGCCTGGTTGGATACGATCAGATCGGCCAGCTGATCTTCATATTGCTCCAATTGCGGGATGACATCCCGTGTCATGGTCAGTGGCAGAATGGCCAGCATGCGATAGGTTTCGATCTCCAGCAGACGCTGCACCAGCCGCCCAACCTGGCGGCTGCGCAGATTGTCGTCGTGTATCAGAATGCGCGTGAAGCCATCCGGATGAATCTGATTGTCGCTCCAGACACTGGCGCTGCCACCGGAAACCTTGGAGCCGATGACCGTATTCGAGGCAAACAGGGTAGCCAGCTCACTCAAGCTGCGGCTGGGACGCCTGCGATCGTCCAGAGCGATATGCGTGGCCACCAGCACCTCTCCCGGCAGGCTCGCCAGCCAATCTCGCGGCACAAAGGAGATGGTCGGCTTGGCAAAAGGCACATCGAATGGACCCGTGCCATAGAAGGTGTAAGTGGAATACTCGGTATGACGCTCCCAGCGCAACCGAAAAAGTCCCAGCTCGACGCTCAGCTGATCAAAAGTGCCATTCATAATCTTGACACCGAAGCGCTCACACAGCTGAATAACAAGGTTGCGCTCCCGCCCCACCCATTGCCGATCGGACAGCAATACCAAGTGGGAAAGCTGCAAGGGAATACTCAGGAGCTCGTAAATATCCGCGTTCAGTTCGGCGTGCAGCGTCTGCCGCTCGGAATATTCCACAATCCCCATCAGGTCATGCCTGGAAAAATCTTTTGTCATAGATGATTAATAATGCGTGGTCACTGAAAATACGAAATCAATTCCAAAAATCGAGCAGCAATTTGGTCCCCAAAAGATACAGCAGCCCGACGAAAATTTTTTTGAGTGCAGCGGTTGGCAGAACATGTGCGGTTTTCGCGCCCAGCGGCGCGGTCAGCACGCTCGCCATTGCGACCAGGGTGAATGCGGGCAAGTAAATATACCCCAATGCATATTCCGGCAACGGTTGTGTTTGTATCATACCATTGAGACCATAGCCGACGGCACTGGCCAGGGCGACCGGAAAACCGACTGCGGCCGCCGTACCGATCGCATGATGCATCCCGATCTGACAGGCGACCAGAAACGGCACCGTCAGCAACCCACCGCCAATGGCCACCAGACTGGAGACCGCACCAATCAAGCCGCCTGCCACAAACATACCGGCTTTGCCCGGCAGCGAATAGCCGGCATGGGGCCTGATATTGAGCCACATTTGCGTGGCTGCGCAATAGATAAACAGCACAAAGATCATGCCCAGAACCTGGCTTGGAAGCTGCCCGGCCAGAGTAGAACCCGCCAGCGCACCCAGGATGATACCAGGCGAGATATAGCGCACGATCCACCAATTGACGGCACCATGCGCATGGTGCGCGCGCAGACTGGCAATCGAGGTCAAAACGATAATCGCGGTGGTGGTGCCCAGCGCCAAATGCAGGATGCGGTCATCCGGAAAGCCAAGCGACACGAACACGGAAACCAGAATCGGCACCATCAGCAAACCACCGCCGATACCCAGCAACCCAGCAAAAAAACCGACCACACCGCCAGTCAGTAAGTAAATGAACCATGCTTCCATGTCTATATCCGTAATTCAGGAATGAGTGAACCGGTATGCGCAGCAACAACTGTTTCAGGGTGCGTTCGCGCGCCACGAAACGCAATCGGATTATGCCGAGCGTCCTATTCCTACTAAAAATTTTGCACAGAAGCATACTATGCTAGTCAATCTTGCGTGATGGCAAGCACTATCCACTCAAGAAAGGTGGCGTGACGGGCTGAGATATACAGCTATAATGAAAAATCCGGGATAAACGTGCATAGGGGGCTTTGATGCCAGCACGGAAATACTTGATACGCGGCATCGCAATTCTACTGATTGTCATTTCCAGCACAACTTCGGCTGAAGAAGATACCGTTCTGACACTCGAGGCTGCGCTTGCCCAGGCACAGCAAAACAATCCCAGCCTGGCCCGGATCAAGGCTGCCGCGCAAGCATTGGCGGCCATTCCTTCCCAAGCCGGATCCCTGCCCGATCCTGTCATCGGCTTCAATGTCATGAACTTGCCAGTCGATCATTTCGATACCCGGAAAGAACCCATGGCGCAAATCGGCTTCGGAATTTCACAGGTCATCCCCTTCCCTGGCAAACTGGCCTTGCGTGAGCAAGCGGCGGCTTATGAAGCACAGGCCGCTGCCCACAGTGAGGAGGAATGGCGCCTGAGCCTGCAAAGCGATGTCAAAACTGTCTGGTGGCAGCTGTTTTATTTGGACCGCTTGCTTGAAATCACCGATAACAATCTGATGCTCTTGCAGCAATTGGTCGATATTGCCGGCACAAAATATGCAGTCGGCGACGGCCTGCAGCAAGATGTCTTGCTCGCGCAACTCGAATCATCGAAACTGCTGGATCGGAAAATCAAGATTAACGGCCTGCGCGGCAATGCCGCGGCAAGCTTGAATGCCCTATTGGACCGGCCTGGCGACAACGCAGTGCGGTTACCTACTAAGGTATCGTTGCAATTGCCCGACATTCATGGCGATCAAGTGCTTTATCAATTGGCCGAAACCAACAGACCTTTACTCGCAAGCGAACGGGAAAAGGTCAACGCTGCCAAATCCAAGCTGGATTTGGCAAAAAAAGCAATATTACCGGATTTTAATGTTAGCGTTGCTTACGGCGCCCGGAACAATATGCCCGATGGCAGCCGGCGGTCGGATCTGCTCAGTCTTGGCGTCAGCATCAATGTGCCGATATTTTACGGGCAAAAACAAGCCCAGGGCGTAAGCCAGTCCACGAGCGAGCTGATGCGCGAACAATACGCCCTGCAGGATCAATGGAACGGCATCCGCAAACAAATATCGCAAACCAGCAACGACTACCGGCGTGCCAAGGAACAAGTGCTATTGTATGAAACCGGCATCATTCCGCAGGCCCAGCAAACAGTCGCATCGATGCTGGCCGGTTATCAAGTCAATAAAGTCGACTTTCTGAATCTGATACGCAGCCAGATCACTGTCTACGATTACGAAGCGCAATATTGGCAGTCCTTCATCGAAGCCAACCAGGCCCTGGCGCAGCTTGTCGCTGCGACTGGCCAGGCAGGCATTTATGAATAAGTGGTTATGGGTTACCGGTTTGCTGATACTGGTTTCAGGTATCGGCCTGGGTTATTGGCTGGCCGGCAATCTTGAAGGCCTGTTCCTCAAGGTGCATGGCCCTGACCATACCAAGACTCCGCTTGACGATAAAGAACCGGGGCCCGGACAGCCCTTGTTTTACCGGCATCCGATGAATCCGGCGATTACCTCCCCAGTGCCGGCCAAGGACTCAATGGGAATGGACTATGTTCCGGTATACGCGGATGAACAAACCACCACAGAGCCCGGTACGGTCAGAATCGATCCGGTCACGGTACAAAACATCGGCGTGCGAACCGCAAAGGTCGCGCGGACCACACTTACCCGAAACGTGCGCGCGGTCGGCCGGGTCGATTATGACGAAGAGCGCATCTTTCGGTTGCATCCCAAAACAGCCGGTTGGATCGAAGCACTGCATGTCGATAAAACCGGCCAGTGGGTCGCAAAAGATGCCGATTTGTTGAGTATTTATTCGCCGCAATTGGTCGCCGCTCAGCAGGAATACGTTTTGGCCTTGCAAAACCAAGAGATTCTGTCGAATAGCCCATTCGAAAGCATCCGCCGGGGTGCAGACGATCTCCTGGCAAGCTCTCGGAAACGTTTGCAATTGCTCGATGTCCCGGACCATCAACTGCATGAATTGACTGATAAAAAACGTATCATCAAGAGCCTGCATATTCACGCACCGACCGATGGCATCGTGATTCAAATTGATGCCCGAGAAGGTCAGTATGTTACGCCGGACACCGAAATCTTCACGATAGCCAATGTCGGCAAAGTCTGGGTTTACGCCGACGTCTATGAATACGAATTGCCTTGGGTCAGGCTTGGCGATCCAGCCGAAATCCGTTTGATCGGCGTTCCAGGACACGTTTTCACAAGTCGGGTCGAATTCATCTATCCCTACGCCGAAAGACAAACTCGCACCAACCGGATCCGCATGGTGCTCGATAATCCCGAAGGTTTATTGAAGCCGGACATGTTCGCCGACGTAACGATATTGACACAAAAACAATACAAGACGCTGACCGTGCCCACCGAAGCAATCATCCGTTCCGGCACCCGCAACCAAGTGTTCGTGGTCAGGGAGCCCGGTAAGTTTGAGCCCCGTCAAGTTCAATTAGGCTTGGATTCAGACGGCCGGATAGCGATTCTCGACGGCCTCGACGAAGGCGAGGAAATTGTCATCTCGGCGCAATTTCTGATCGACTCCGAATCGAAACTGCGCGAAGCGACCGCGAAAATGCTGGACGCGCCGATGCACCACGATAGTGGAGAGCATCGCCTTGATTAAGGCCATCATCAGCAGTTCGTTGCAAAACCGTTTTTTGGTTTTATTGGCGGCGGTGCTGCTGGCTGTGACCGGATTTTGGTCGTTCAAGACCATTCCACTGGATGCAATACCTGATTTATCCGACGTACAAGTGATCGTGTTCACCGAATATCCAGGGCAGGCGCCGCAAGTTGTCGAAACCCAGGTCACATATCCGTTGACCACGGCGATGCTGGCCGTGCCGAAGGCCAAAGTCGTTCGCGGCAATTCCGATTTCGGATTATCGATCATCTATGTCATTTTTGAGGACGGCACCGATATTTATTGGGCCCGTTCACGCGTCCTGGAATATTTGAATTACATCCGCGAGCGCTTGCCACAAGGCGTCAACCCGTCATTGGGTCCGGATGCGACCGGGGTCGGTTGGGTCTATCAATATGCCCTGGTCGATAAGACCGGGCAGCACGATTTGGCAGAATTGCGCTCGATACAGGACTGGTATTTGCGTTATCCGCTGCAAACCGTGCCGGGCGTTGCCGAAGTCGCGCCGGTCGGCGGCTTCGTCAAACAATATCAGATCGAGATCGATCCGAATGCGCTGGCCGCCTATGGCATTTCGCTGGCGCAAGTTAAACAGGCCGTCAAACGCAGCAATAACGACATCGGCGGCCGCTTGCTGGAAATGGCTGAAACCGAATACATGGTGCGCGCACCGGGCTATATTCGCTCATTGGAAGACATCAAAATCATACCGCTCGGCGTCGATAATAACGGCACGCCGATCCGCATACAGGACGTGGCACACGTGCAAATCGGCCCCGAGTTGCGCCGGGGCATCGCCGAGCTGAACGGCGAAGGGGAAGTCGTCGGCGGCATCGTGATCATGCGTTTCGGTGAAAACGCCCTGGCCACGATTCTCGGCGTGCGGGAAAAACTGGAAGAACTCAAGCAAAGCCTGCCCGAAGGAGTCGAGATCGTACCGGTTTACGACAGAGGTGATTTGATCGAACGTGCGATCGACACTTTATATCAGGCACTGTCCGAGGAACTCATCATCGTCTGCGTGCTGGTCGGCTTATTTTTGCTGCATCTGCGCTCGTCGCTGGTGATCGTGATCACCCTGCCGTTGGCTGTGCTCATGGCCTTCATCGTCATGAAATTGCAAGGCATCAACGCCAATATCATGTCGCTGGGCGGTATCGCGATCATAATAGGCGACATGGTCGACGGCGGCATCGTGATGATCGAGAACGCCCACAAACATCTGGCCGAAGCCACCAAAAAAAAGCAGGCCGAACTAACGCGACAAGAGCGCTGGCAGGCTATTGCCACGGCATCGAAGGAAGTTGGACCAGCAATGTTTTTTTCATTATTAGTCATCACCGTGTCGTTTATACCCATTTTCGTACTGCAGGCGCAGGAAGGGCGCATGTTCAGCCCGCTCGCCTTCACCGCAACCTACGCGATGGCGGCCGCGGCACTATTGACGATCACGGTCGTGCCGGTCTTGATGGGCTATTGTATCCGTGGCAAAATCATTCCGGCACGCAAAAATCCGGCCAACCGCTTTCTGCATGCCGTCCACTCGCCGGTCTTGAAACTGGCGATGCGCAATCGTAGCGTCAGCTTGCTAATCACCTTGCTGCTGCTGGCCAGCACACTGTACCCGCTGTCCCAGCTAGGCAGCGAGTTCATGCCGCCGTTGGATGAAGGCGATATTCTGTACATGCCGACCACGTTTCCGGGCATTTCGATCACCAAAGCCAAGGAACTGCTGCAACAAACCGATAAAATCTTGAAAACCTTTCCCGAGGTGCATCATGTGTTCGGTAAAATCGGGCGCGCCGAAACCGCGACCGATATGGCCCCGCTGTCAATGATCGAAACGATCGTCCATCTGAAGCCCCGAACGGAATGGCCCGACCCCGGCAAGCCCCAGCAAAAACTCGTCGCAGAAATGGACCGGGCGATTCGCTTTCCCGGCATGGCCAACGCCTGGACCATGCCGATCAGAAATCGTATCGACATGTTGTCGACCGGCATCAAAACCCCGGTCGGTATCAAAGTGTCCGGTCCCGACCTGACCGTTTTACAGGTCATCACCGAACGCATCGAACAAGAATTGAAAAATCTGCCGGATACCCTGTCGGCAATGGGCGACCGCGCGGTCGGCGGCTATTACCTGGATTTCAACATCGACCGCAGCGAGGCAGCGCGATATGGCCTGACCGTCGGCGATATACAGGATGTCATACAAAGCGCGATCGGCGGCGAGAACATCACGCAAACAGTGGAGGGCCTGGAACGCTATCCGGTCAATCTGCGGTATCCGCGCGAATTGCGCGACGACCAGGAAAACCTCAAGCGCGTACTGATACCGACACCCCAAGGCGCGCAAATCCCGCTAGCCCAGGTTGCCACCATTGAACTGAATCGCGGACCGCCCAGCATCAAAAGCGAAGATGCTCGGCCCAACACCTGGATCTATGTCGATATCAAAACGTCCGACATTGGCGGTTATGTCGAACAAGCCAAAAAGATACTGGCAAAACGGATTGAAATCCCCAAAGGTTACACCATAAGTTGGTCGGGCCAGTTCGAGTATATGGAAAGGGCTGCGGAACGGCTGCGTATCGTGATTCCGCTGACGCTGTCGCTGATTCTGCTACTGCTGTATTTTACTTTCAGGAATTTTGTCGAACCGGTCATCGTGATGTTGACGATCCCTTTCGGCCTGATCGGCGGCATCTGGTTAGTCTATTGGTATAGCTTCAATCTGTCGGTGGCCGTTTATGTCGGTTTTATCGCGCTGGCTGGCACTGCGGCTCAAACTGGAGTAATGGTATTGAGGTTCATCGATATCGAAATAGCCAGACTACGCAAGCAAAAGCAGACGCCATTGACGGCGGCGGAAATCAAGGAGGCGGTCGAAGCGGCCACGGCCCTACGCGTACGCCCGGTTGCCATGACCGCCTTCACGACGATGCTGAGCTTAATTCCTTTCATGGTGGCGACCGGTGCCGGTGCCGATGTCACGCAGCGTATCGTCGCGCCAACATTGGGCGGTATGCTAACGGTGCTGATACTCACGCTACTGGTATTTCCGGTGCTTTATAGCCTGGTATTGCAATTCTTGGAATGGCGCGAACAAACAAACACATAAGCACCAATTTAACCCCAGTTCCCGCTCCCCAAAAATACCCCAAATTCTCGGAAGCTGCATGCCTTCCGCTTAAATCGCAGATCGATCAACCGCCAGCTTGGCTGGTATGGGGGCTTCAGAGATACGTTAGCAGAAAACAAAACTACAGCTTTTCCAGAATAAACGCCCATTCGGCCGGATCGACCGGCGTGATGGAGAGCCGGTTGCCCTTCTGCAGGATACGCATGCCGACAAGCTCCGGATAGCTTCTCAGCTCCTTGAGCGAAAGCAGCCTGGTTTTTCTGAGAAACTTGACCTCGACATTGAACCAGCGCGGATGCTCCCGAGTTGATTTCGGATCGTAGTATTTACTGCCGGGATCAAATTGCGTTTCATCAGGGTAGGCAAGCGCGGAAACTTCCACAATTCCGGCGATTCCCGGCTGAGGACAGCTTGAATGGTAGAAAAGCACCCGATCACCGATTTGCATCTGGTTACGCATGAAATTTCGTGCCTGATAGTTGCGCACGCCATCCCAGGCAACCGTTTGACCCGGTCTCGAGGCCAGACCGTCAATGCTCATTTCCGACGGCTCGGACTTCATCAGCCAGTAACGCATCTTCAACAGATAGTTGGATTGATTGGATTGTCGAGAAAAATCTGAAAGCGGAGGTCCCCGCGAATGCCGTCAGATTGATGTCTTGAACCATAGGGTCCAAGAGGGTCGCCGGCCGGTTGCATCAGGCGCATCTAATAAAAGACGCTCACAACAACAACCATTTGACTAGCAACCATGCTGT
This sequence comes from Nitrosomonas sp. ANs5, assembly GCF_050584665.1. Lineage (NCBI taxonomy): Bacteria > Pseudomonadati > Pseudomonadota > Betaproteobacteria > Nitrosomonadales > Nitrosomonadaceae > Nitrosomonas > Nitrosomonas sp. ANs5. The sequence continues at coordinate 23,069 of NZ_JBEUDO010000004.1, read as the reverse complement.
AAGAATTGGTTCAAAGAATACAAATCTTAACTAACACCGCAGGGATAAACGGATCTGCACTGCTCCAGGGAAAATCACTTCAGCGTATCAGGGTGGTCTTGCCCGGAAAGCACATTGTCCAATTTGGACACCATAGATTCAATTCTACGCTTAAATTCCTTGATGTCAAAACCTTTGCCAGCGCGCAGATTAAGCAGTTCATGAGTAATGCTGAGCGCGGCAGCAATCGCAATGCGCTCCGTTCCCACGATCTTGCCCGCCTGCTTGATTGCCTGCATTTTTTGCTCGAGATAGGAGACCGCAAGCAGCAATCCTTCACGCTCGGCCTCGGTACAATGAATACGAAATTCTCGACCCATCACGGTCACATCCAGCGTCGTTTCATGCGCCATATCAATTCTCGGGAAGATTGTTCAACAAGGTCTGAAGGCGTCCTGCGGCAGCCCCCATTCTCTCGGCTAATTGATGATTGGCCGCCTCCGCATTTTCAAGCAACCGGCACAATCGGGAGTTTTCCTGGCGAGCGTCCTGATAAAGCTGTACAAGCCGATCGATTTTTTCTTCCAGTAACTTCAGTTCTGCATCCATAGGTTCAATATAGTTTCCCTGTTCTAGTCAACAACCCGGAGCCACCGGCAACGCCATCTTCCCCATCGTGCCCCAGCGGTATCCTGGCCCATGCACTGCTTGCTTGCCATGCGATCAGCGATGCAGGATCGTATTCTCTGCTTGCGACAACGTATCAGGGTAGTCCCGGCTATAGTGCAGCCCCCGGCTTTCCTGCCGGCACATCGCGCTGCGCACAATCAGATCAGAGGTGCATACCAGGTTGCGCAACTCGAGCAAATCGCTCGTCACCCGGAAGTTAGAATAGTACTCATGGATTTCTCCGCGCAACAAGTTGATGCGATGCAATGCGCGTTGCAAACGCTTGTTGGTCCGCACGATCCCGACATAGCTCCACATAAAACGGCGCAATTCGTCCCAGTTGTGCGAGATGACGACTTCCTCATCCGCATCGGTCACGCGGCTTTCATCCCAGCCTGGCAGGGGCCGTTCCGGTGCCGGCTCGCGCGTCAGTATGTCCTCGACCGCCGACAGACCGATCACCAGGCATTCCAACAGGGAATTGCTGGCCAGGCGGTTGGCGCCGTGCAATCCGGTATGTGCGGTTTCACCGACCGCGTACAGATTGTCGAGATCGGTCCTGCCACGATGATCGGTCACGATGCCGCCACAGGTGTAGTGTGCGGCCGGCACAACCGGAATCGGCTCGCGCGTGATATCGATACCCAACTTCAGACAGCGCTTGTAGATCGTCGGAAAATGCTGGGTAAGGAAATCGGCGGGTTGGTGGGAAATGTCCAGATAGACACAATCCAGCCCGCGTTTTTTCATTTCAAAATCGATCGCGCGCGCGACGATATCGCGGGGTGCCAGCTCGGCGCGCGCATCGTGCCAGGGCATGAAACGCTCGCCGCTGGGCAGTTTCAATACGCCCCCTTCCCCCCTGACCGCCTCGCTGATCAGAAAGGATTTGGCATGTGGATGGTATAAACAGGTCGGGTGGAACTGGATGAACTCCATGTTGGCGACACGGCATCCCGCCCGCCATCCCATGGCAATGCCATCACCGGTCGCCACATCGGGATTAGTCGTGTACAGATAGACCTTGCCCGCACCGCCAGTGGCCAGAATCGTGTTGCTGGCGGCAATCGTGCGCACTTTACCAGCATGGATATCGAGCACATAAGCCCCATGGCAACGATTATCCTTTTGATCGCCATGGGTCAATTTTGCACTGGTGATCAAATCGATGGCGATATGCTGTTCCAGCACCACGATATTGGGATGGCTGGCGATCTGCTTGTCGAGTGTGTGCTGGATCACTTTGCCGGTGGCATCCTCGGAATGGATGATGCGGCGCACACTATGCCCCCCTTCCCGGGTCAAATGATAACCGGTCTCGTTATGAGCATCCCGGGTAAAATCCACACCCTGAGCAATCAGCCATCTGACGGCATCCGGCCCATTCTCCACGATATAGCGTGTCATCGCTTCATTGCACAACCCTCCCCCGGCGATCAGGGTATCCTGGATATGCGCATCCGGCGTATCCTCAATCGAAAGCACGGCGGCTATCCCGCCCTGTGCCCAGGCACTGGAACTGTCATGCAGCCCCTTTTTGGTAACCAGGGCAACTTTCTGGGTTTTTGCCAAATTCAGCGCGAGCGTGAATCCGGCCAGACCGCTGCCGATGATGAGTACATCAAAATGAAGTGGTTGCATGTAAACAATCCCGAAATATTGGGTAACAAAAGTGACATTTAAAATCGTGAAACAAAATTATCGCACTTTTTCGCCTGCCTTCGGTCCGGTTACGCTAACATGTCCTGCCATTGTCATTAAAAAAATAAGCTAGAATACGGCAAAGTTTATTCAGGGAAGCATCGATCGCTGTCCATGGCGAAACCAGAAACCACTCAGCGCCATACGGCAATCCGGACGCTTCCCATTCACTTATTACCTATAATTTGTTGATCTAATTTCAGGAGTTTCAGAATGTCAATGGCGGACCGCGATGGAGTTATCTGGTACGACGGGGAGCTGGTTCCGTGGCGGAATGCCACGACACATGTGCTGACCCATACCCTGCACTACGGCATGGGAGTGTTTGAGGGGTTGCGCGCCTACGAGACGCCCGGCGGTTCGGCCATTTTTCGCTTGCCGGAGCACACCGAGCGCTTATTCAATTCCGCGCATGTCTTCAAAATGAAAATCCCTTTCGATCAAGCCACCCTCATGCAGGCCCAGCGGGATGTCGTCAGGCATAACGGTCTCATTTCCGGCTATATCCGCCCGATCGTTTTTTACGGCGCGGAAGCGATGGGATTGTCCGCCCGGGATTTGTCCGTCCATGTCGCGGTGGCTGCCTGGCCCTGGGGCGCCTATCTGGGGGCGGATGGTCTGGAAAAGGGTATTCGGGTCAAGACCTCCTCATTCACGCGCCATCACGTCAACATCAACATGTGCCGCGCCAAATCGGTCGCCACCTATACCAATTCGATTCTGGCCCATCAGGAAGTTGCGCAAGACGGCTATCACGAGGCGCTGCTGCTCGATGTGGATGGCTATGTCGCGGAAGGCTCGGGTGAAAACATTTTCATCGTCAAGCATGGCAAGCTCTACACCCCCGACCTGACAGCCTGCCTGGAAGGTATCACGCGCGCCTCGGTCATCGAACTGGCGCAGGAAATCGGCATCGAAATCATTGAGAAACGCATTACCCGGGATGAAGTGTATTGCGCGGACGAAGCCTTCTTCACCGGCACGGCGGCGGAAATCACACCGATACGCGAGCTGGACTGCCGCACGATCGGCAGCGGCAATCGCGGTCTCATTACTGAACGGTTACAGACCCTGTTCTTCGATTGTGTCAATGGCAGATCAGATGCACACGCCAGCTGGCTGCATTACGTATAACTGAATCAGATGGAGTAATCAATGAGCAATCCCTCCCCCCAAACCTATCCAAGCACAATTGAAATCACTGCGGACGATTTACCGCTGCACTGCCCCAATCCACTGATGGATCCGGCGAGCTGGCACCCGCGTGTTTTTCTCTCGATCGAGGCCAGCGGCGAGGCCATGTGTCCTTATTGCGGCACACGCTACATCCTCAAAGGCGGACCCATCGCAGGGCATCATTGACCCCATGCAACCCGTCGCGGGCACTGCACCCCAGATCATCGAACCGTAGAGGCAACGCCATATGAACAGCATTCCACACGAAATCTTCAAGGCCTACGATATCCGCGGAATTGTCGACACCGCCTTGACCCCCGATGTGGTAGAACGCATCGGCCATGCCATTGGCTCCGAAGCCCGTGCCCGCCAGCTCAGCACCATCACAGTCGGTCGCGACGGCCGTCTGTCCGGCCCGGCGCTGGTTGCGGCGCTGACCCGGGGCATCCAGAAAAGTGGCATCCATGTCATTGATGTCGGCATGGTGGCCACTCCCATGCTTTACTTTGCCGCACACGAATTGAGCGATTACTCGGGCGTCATGGTCACCGGCAGTCACAACCCGCCGGATTACAACGGCCTCAAAATTGTCCTGGGCGGCGAAACCCTGGCTGCGGAAACCATTCAGGCACTCCGCATCCGTATAGAAACCGGCGACCTGCTGCATGGCGAAGGCAATTACAGCCAGCAAGCGATTGCCGACAGTTACTGGCAACGCATCGCGAGCGATATCCAGCTCGCGCGGCCGCTCAAAATCATCGTCGATTGCGGCAACGGGGTAACCGGCGCATTCGCGCCCGAATTGTATCGCCGGCTGGGGTGCGAAGTCATTGAGCTGTTTTGCGAGGTCGATGGCACCTTCCCCAACCACCACCCGGATCCATCCGTCCCCGAGAACCTGCAGGATGTGATTCAGACACTCAAAACCAGTGACGCCGAAATCGGTTTCGCTTTCGACGGCGATGGAGACCGGCTGGGCGTCGTCACCAAGGATGGCAGCATCATCCATCCCGATCGCCAGCTGATGTTGTTTGCCGCCGATGTGCTCTCCAGAAATCCGGGCGGCCAGATCATCTTTGATGTCAAATGCACGCGCAACCTGGCGCCCTGGATTGAACAGCATGGCGGCCAGCCCATTATGTGGAAAACCGGCCATTCTTTCATCAAGGGCAAACTCAAGGAAACGGGTGCGCTGCTCGCCGGCGAGATGAGCGGCCATATTTTTTTCAAGGAACGCTGGTATGGATTCGATGATGGTCTGTATGCCGGCGCACGGCTGCTGGAGTTGCTCAGCAGGCAAGCCGATCTGGCTGCAGCCCTGCATGCCTTGCCCGATACGCTCAATACCCCAGAATTACAGATCAAACTCAAAGAAGGCGAAAATCACACGCTGATCGCGCAGCTGCAACGCGAAGCACACTTTGCCGGTGCCGACCGGGTCATCACCATTGATGGCCTGCGCGTTGAATACCCGGATGGATTTGGCCTGATCCGCGCTTCCAATACCACACCGGTTGCCGTGCTGCGTTTCGAAGCAAATGACCAGACCGCTCTGGCACGCATCCAGCAGGCATTCCGCGAGGTGATTCTGCATGCAAAACCCGATGCCCAGCTCCCGTTCTAACTGGGCCGCCCGCATACCCTGCAGGCGCATCTGGCCGTGAACATCGCGCTCGCCCAGCTCAACTGCACGGTAGGAGATCTGGCTGGAAATATCTCCAAAATTTTGCACGCCTGCCAGCAGGCCAGGCAAGCCGGTGCCGGACTCGTCGTTACGCCGGAAATGGCACTATGCGGTTACCCCCCGCAGGACTGGCTGTTACGGACAGACTTTATCCAGGCCTGTCAGCAGGCACTCGCCAGTCTCGCCACCCAGATCCATGACATGACGCTGGTCGTCGGGCATCCGGCTTATCTGGACGGCAAACTGTACAACGCCGCATCCGTCATCCAGGCAGGCCGCATCCTGGCCACTTACCACAAAAGACATCTACCCAGCGATGGCCTGCTCAATGACCAGCGCTACTTCGAAGCGGGCGATCAGCCATGCACTTTCGAACAGGATGGCGTCACCTTTGGTCTGGCAATCTGCGCGGATTGCCAGCATCTGCCACATTTGCAATCGACACGGCAGATGGGCGCACAGATATTGCTGATATTAAGCGCCTCCCCTTATCGCCTCGACAAGCTGACTAATCGCCAGCAGCAGGTTCGCGCCGGCATTCTGCACACCGGCATACCAGCGATCTACGTCAACCTGGTCGGTGGACAGGATGAACTGGCATTCGATGGCGCCTCATTCGCGATCAACACCCAAGGCGAAGTCACACACCAGCTCCCCGCCTTTCAGGAAAAACTCGGCCAGGTCGAGATCAGGGATGATCAATTGATTCCCAGTCCCTGCACGCCGATGCAGGACCGGATCACTGGCATTTATTCGGCGTTGTGTTTGGGTGTACGGGATTTCATCGAAAAAAACCGGATACCAGGCGTCCTGATCGGTCTGTCGGGCGGGATCGACTCGGCGCTGGTCCTGGCTATTGCGGTGGATGCGCTCGGCAGCGACCGAGTCAGAACCGTCATGATGTCTTCTCCCTATACGATCGACATCAGCATTCAGGATGCGCGCGAGATGGCAGGCAATCTGGGTGTACACCACGAAGAAATTCCGATCGACACCTTGTTCGAAAATTTCCTGCAAACGCTACGTCCCGCACTGGAAGCCTTCCCGTCGCCCGGCAATCCCACCACAGCCGAAAATTTGCAGGCCCGCATACGCGGCACGCTGCTGATGGCTTTGGCCAATCAGTATGGATTACTGGTGCTGACCACAAGCAACAAATCCGAGACAGCGGTTGGTTACAGCACACTGTATGGCGATATGGCCGGCGGTTTATCGGTACTCAAGGATGTCAGCAAAACGCTGGTCTATCAACTTTGCTATCACCGCAACCACATCTCGCCCATCATTCCCGAACGCATTTTGCAGCGGCCACCCTCGGCTGAATTACGTCCCAACCAGACCGATCAGGACAGCCTGCCTCCCTATGACAGACTGGATGCAATCATCGCGGCACATGTCGAACAAGGCATGTCGCTGGAAGCCATCGCAAACATGGGCTACCCGGAAGACGAGGTCCAGCGTGTGCTGCGCCTGATTCATTCCAGCGAATACAAGCGTCGACAGGCTGCGCCCGGCATACGCATCACCCGGCGTGACTTCGGCCAATCCTGGCGCTTCCCGCTGACATCACGCTTCCTAAAATAAATGCGGCCGGTCACTCCCTGATTGCTTGGGTATGCTGCAGCTTGCCAAGGTGGCAGGGTAAGGAGAGCCACCGGATAAGCACCACAAATGATCCCAGGCATTCCATAAGCGGCTTGCTCATTTCCGTACTAGTACTACGTTCCGTCAATTAGCTTACAAATGAAATCGATGGATTCGCCTGCCAGGCTAGGCGCAAACCGCAGTCATAGCCGTAGCTATGGCGAGGATTTGCAACAACGCATGACAGGCGAAGGCGCGATTTCATGTAAGCGGTTTGATGGAACGTAGCACTAGGAGGCTCGTCCGCAGTAGATCAGTCTACTCTCGGACAGCCTCCTAGACCCGTCACTGATCACACGCCCCGGTCGAGCCGCCAGCCCCCCACTTCGGCATGGCTTTCATTCTATGGCAGCAACTGGTATAAAAGAGTGTTCCCAGATAGTCTCACGGGATGAAGGAACTTGATCAGCAGGCAACTATCAAATTGGCATGAAACTCCATTATCTGATGCTTGTTATACCATTGCTGTTTCCCAGCCAGATCTTCGGGCACGAACTACCCGACCTAGGGGATATCTCGCAAGCCACCATCACGCCGCGTCAGGAACGCCAAATCGGCCTGCAGATCATGCGTCAGATCCGGAGCGATTCCAGTTATCTGGACGATCCGGAAATCGCCGACTACCTCAGCCGACTGGGTAGCCGGCTGATTGCCGCCTCCGGTAGCATGGGTTCCGACCACTCATTCAATTTTTTTGCCATGAATGATTCCACGATCAATGCGTTTGCGTTACCGGGTGGATTCATGGGATTCAATAGCGGTCTGATCATCGCGGCACAGAATGAATCGGAGCTGGCGGGGGTCATGGCACACGAGATCGCTCACGTCACCCAGAAACACCTCGCGCGAATGCTTTCCGGCAACCAATATTTCGGCATGCTCACCTCAATTGCAGCGCTCGCGATCGCGATTCTCGCATCTCGCTCCAACCCACAGGCGGGCCAGGCGGCGCTGGTCACCGCCCAGGCCGGGGCCATACAATCCCAACTGAATTTCACCCGCAAACATGAGAAGGAAGCGGACCGGGTAGGATTCAACATGCTGGTCAAGGCCGGCTTTGACCCACATGGCATGGCCTCCTTTTTCGGGCGCATGCAACATGCCAGCCGCTATTACGAGAACGGCGCACCCTCATACCTCAGAACCCATCCGATCACGCATGAACGTATTGCCGACATTCAGAATCGCACGCGCGAACAAGGCTATCGCCAAGTGCCCGACAGCATTGAGTTCCACCTGGTACGCGCCAAGCTGCGTGCGTCCCAAGGCAACCCTGTCCAGACGGTCAACGAATTTGACGCCCGGCTGCAGGACCGGCGTTTCCTCAACGAAACAGCGGAGCGCTTCGGCCTGATACATGCACTGCTGCGTGCAAAGCGGTTCGAGCGTGCCGACAAGGAACTGCATGCCCTGTACCGTGCCATGCAATCCGACCCCTCTGCCGAGTCGCTCAAGGACCACCGCCTGGGCAAGCCCGTCCGGGTCAGCGGCAATTATTTGCAATCAGGCGCGATGATCGAAACGCTGGCAGCACGCGTCAAGCTGAAGAACGGGCAAATTGATGATGCGCTCAATCTTTACCAAACCGCACTCCAGACCTATCCGCAATATCGCGCACTCATTTACGATTATGCCGACGCCCTGCTCAAGCACGGTCAAGCACAAGCCGCACTCGACTTCATCAGAAGCCAATCGCAATTCATCCAAGATGATGTCAGGCTGTACCGGCTGGAAGCGCAATGCCATGCCGCCCTTGGCAATGCTTTCTCGCAACACCGAGCCGAAGCCGAAGCGCTCATACGCGAAGGCAAACTGCGTGCGGCAATCGAACAACTCCAGATCGCATCCCGCCAAAAACATCAGGATTTCTATCAATTGTCGAGCTTAGAAGCGCGCCTGCGGCAAGTGAAAGAAATCGCTGCCGAAGAAGAAAAAAACAACTGATTCCAGTCCAGCCGCAGTAACCACGAATAGACACGAATACACACGAATAATGAAAACCACTTCGGTTGTGTTTTAACCGTAATTTAACCGGTTATCGCACCTTTACCCCGTCGCATGACAAACTCAACCCATGAGAGCGTTACCGCCCAATCATTCGTGTGTATTCGTGTCCATTCGTGGTTTGATTTGTGGGTGCGCCTACGCACCGGTTTTTGTCTATGTGACAGCTGACTGGCAATGACCGATGTTTGACGGTGCGCAAGCGCACCCTACGCATTGTCAAACATTACAACTTGTTATGCGTCCCATCACAGAACGGCGCATTACTTGTTTTTTTACAGGTGCAAAGCCAGGCTGACTTGCTCTCCTCAGCGGTAAAAGCCAGCGGGGTCAGGTCGGTGCCCTTGTGGGAGCCATCGCAGAAGGGTTGTGATTTACTCAGACCGCATCGACACCAGTAGTATTGTTTGCCTGCTTCCAATTGAACCTGGATCGGGGAAAATTTCTGGCTCGAACCTGACTCGCTCATTACGCTCTCCTTGTGATTTTTAATTAAATGGGTCAATCGAACAATTTCAGGGCCGCTTCGCTTCCGGCCGGAATATCTCGGGTGGCCATGATCGACTGGATATGGGCCACCTTTTGTCTGCTTCGTGTCACCGCGTTATCACTTAGCGGCACCCGATTATCGTCTACCAGAATACCGTTCAGGGTCGAAGAAAAAAGCCTGGCGATATGGGCCATCTGGTCGAATACTTTTTCGCCGTTTGCCACTCTTGGCACATCGAGCAGAAAAGTGACGCCATGGGTAGCGAGTGTGCGCATATTGGAAGGCGAGAACGGTGTCGATTCAAAGTTGGCCAGCGAAAACAAGACATTGTTGGTCTCGCTGTCCCGGTACTTGAATACCCCCTCGGATTCAAGCCTGAAACCGGAAGCTTCGGCCAATGCACGAATTTTGGTACCCACGAAAGCCCCACCATCCTTACTGATGATATTGACACCCATGATCACATCTACATCGGCACAGAATCGATCCAGCAAAACCGCCTCGTCATGCACCTTGGTGATTTCGGGACAATCAGCCTCCGCCATGACTTGCGCGGCAAAATCCTCCACCATGTCACGAAAGCGCGATAAATTGATCTCGCTGACCGGTCCGGAACGATCGGCCAGTTGCAGGCACCCCTTCAATTGTCCATAGCTGCCATGGCTGCCCGCATTTTCAAGGGTAATCTCTTCCCATGCCTGCCCGTCCTGGGTCTGCCCATGCCAATGGACAGGCTTGCCAAAATCGAACTTCTGCTGCAGCAGATCCATGAGTTTCTCGTGCGGGATCGGGGCATGTGCACGAATATCCACGATGTAATAAATTTTGTTATCGAAATGGGTCGACTGGGCCGATGCGGGTGCTTCGTGCTCGACTGCCTCGGCCGTTGTCTTGGGCTGACTCACCGGCGGCGGGACCGCTGGCGCGATCTCGTCAACCCGGGCCGGTAGAATATCCTCATTGAATTGCGGCTCGATGCGTTCATTTTTCGCGAGCGGCTTGTGTTCGCTCAGCAAGGCATCGTCATGTTCATTCTTGAATGCATCCCGCACTTTGCGATGGTAGCGCGCCTGTTGTATCTGGTTGAATACCACGACACCGGCAATCACCACAACACCGATAATAATCAGACTGATCTGCAAATCGCTCATAAGCTTTGTCTCCCTCCGTGCACGATTATAATCTTTCTAGCCCTGCTTAAGGGCTCGTTAATGAATAACTTGAGCATATGCTGGGGGCGATTTTGGCGCAGACCAAGGCGCAAGTCACGCCGTTGTGTCATTCACAACAAGTGGCTTGCAACGCCGGTATGCGCCAAAAGCGACCCCAGCCCGAAGGGTTGTTGCGTATTCGGGCATCTGCTGCGTTGCGAGGCTTGCGAATGGAACGACCATTCGGCTTCGCCTCGCGCCTTGCATCTTTCCTGAATACGTAACAACGTATGCCCAAGTTATTTATTAACGAGCCCTATAAGTATAGCCCGTAAAAAATCTCAAGCATGTTCAGCCTCCTGATCGACTCCCGCCATTGTGTCGATATCGACTGTGACCACCCGGGAAACGCCCTGTTCACGCATGGTCACACCCACCAACTGCTGCGCCATTTGCATCGTAATTTTGTTGTGACTGATGAACAGAAACTGCGTTTCTCCCGCCATGCGCTTGACCAGGTCGCAAAAACGCGTTGAATTGCTATCATCCAGTGGCGCGTCGACCTCATCCAGCAGGCAGAATGGCGCGGGATTCAACTTAAACAGCGAGAAAACCAGTGCCAGCGCCGTGAGCGCTTTTTCCCCACCGGATAGCAAATGAATGGAACTGTTCCGTTTGCCAGGCGGGTGCGCATACAGTTGCACGCCAGCATCCAGAATATCCTCGCCGCCGAGCACCAGGCCTGCATGGCCGCCACCGAAGACGGAGGCAAACAATTCGACCAGATTGCCATTCACCTGATTGAATGTTTCCTGCAAACGTTCACGGGTCTCGCGGTCGATCTGGCGAATGGCATTTTCCAGGGACTCGATCGCCGCGCGCAAATCCTGCGACTGCTCATCGAGATGCGTCCGGCGCGCCTGCAAGGCTTCCAGCTCCTGCAAGGCGGCCAGATTGACCGGACCGAGCGCGGCGATCTCCTGAGTGAGGCGGTTGATACGATTCTGCAGCTTGGTCTGCGGTTCATGGCCCAGTTGCTGCATCACTTCCTGTTCATCCAGCGTAGATTCCACCAGTTTATCGGCAAACTGGGCCACTGTCAGACTGGCTTCCTGTTCTTTCAGGCGCGCCTGATTGATCGCTTCCCGGCATGGATGCAACCGCTGTTCAGTCTGCATTCGCACCTGCTCGGTTTCGATCAGCGTGCGATCGATGGTTTCCAACTCATTGCGCACAGCGCCCAGCATCTGCTCATGTTGCGCGCGCTGCGCCTGCCAGTGCTCCAGGTCGGCAAGCAGCACCGATTCATCAAACCCCGCTTGCGATTGCTCGAGTTTTTGCAGGGTGTCGGCGATATCCGCTTTGTTTTGCACGATCATCTCGGTACGCTGCTCACAATCGGCAATTTTGTCGTGGCAGTTCTGTTCGTTGAAAGCGGCTTCACGCAATTCATGCGCCAGACGCTCGACCAGTGAACGCTGCGCCGCCAGGGCCTGTCCGGAGGCCTGACAGGCCGCCTCCGCCCGCTCCACCTGTTCCTCCAGCGCCGCTTTCTCCTCGGCATAAGCGGCCAGATCGATTGCCACTTGTTGCTGCTGTGACGATTCTTCCGCGTGTTGCAGCGCCAGCTCGGCCAGCTCCGTTTCCAATTGCTGCCGCCGTTGAGTCAAGCGTTCGTTCTGCTGCGCCAGCTGCACGCTTTGCAATTGTTGCTGGTGCAGCTGGTTCCTAAGCTGTTCAATTTCAGCACGCGTCTGCGCCATTTCGCTGGCGATATCCCGGCAATCCTGCTCGACCTGTGCGAATGCAGCCTGTTTGGCCAGCAGCGATTGCTCGAGTTCCTCATGCACTGCCGCCAACCGCTCAATTTCCTGTTGGCGCGACAACACGCCATGCAAAACGGAATCGGGCGCAAAATAGCTCACACTGTGACGGGTCAGGCTATGTCCTTCGGCTGTGATCAGCATCTCCCTAGGCGCCAGCTGCATTCTGTCCCGCAGACCGGCCGCCATGCTGTCGATCGTGAACACGCCATACAGCCAGCTTTCCAGCACAGGCCGAATCGCTGGATTGCGGTAGTGCAACAGCGCGCCGAGCGGCTGCCATGGCCGGTCAGTGGCGGGTGCGACCTGCGTGCCGGGTGATGACTGGCCCGATGCCGGCGGGCATTCGCAGGCAGACCACTTGCCGGGGGGGCGCTGCGCCTCCCAGTCCAGCGCCTGCTCCAGCCGGTCCACGCTCACCGCCTGGATACGTTCGCGCAGAATCGCCTCCAACGCGTTTTCCCAGCCATCCGCCACCCCTATCTGCTGCCATAAACGCGGCAGCGCATCCAGCTGATGCCCCGCCACCCAGGCATTCAGATCCTGATCACTTTCCAGCTGGCACTGCAACCGCTGCAAGGCATCATGCTGCGCCTTGGCTTGTGTCATCTCCCGCTGCAGCGCCTGCACCGCCTGCAGAGCCACCTCTTTCTCCTGTTGCGCAGCATCCAGCCGCGTTTCCTGCACCTGCAGCGACTGCTGGCGCGCTTCCAGCGCCGCAGCCAGCTCGCTGTTCGCCTGTTGCAACGTGGTCAGGCGTTCCTGCTCGATCACAGGCTGATCGCGCTGCTCATCCAGCAAACGTTGCTGGCGCAGCGTCAGCTGTTGCAGGGTTTTCTCGGCATGGGCAAGCTGATTCTGTTGCAATTTCTCGTTCTGGCGCGCCAGCGCCAATGCCTCCCGCAATTTTGACAAATGGGCCTGATCGGTGCGGGCAACCGCCTCCTGCTGCGGCAGTTGCCCGGCCTCGAACGCATGCTTCTCGGCACAAACAGCGTGGTATTCACTCGCCTGTTCCAGCTTGTCCCGCCATGCCGCCAGATCATCGAGCATTTGATCCGCCTGCTGTTCATGCTCCTGCAACCGGTGGGCCGCCTGGGCAATCTGCTGAACCAGACGTTCCCGATTTTCACGCATATGCCGGATATTCTGTTCTATGCGGCCAATTTCGCCATCGGCGGCGTATAACTCCCCCTGGATCCGATGCTGCCGGTCGTTCACCGTCCGTTGTTGTGCGCGGCATTCATCCAGTTGCACGACCGTTTGCTGCAGGCCAGTTTGCAAATCGGCCAATTCCTGGGTCAGCTGTTCGATGTCTGCCTGTGCCTTGAGCCGCTGGGCCTCGGCCTGCCGCTTGCGCAACGACCACAACGCGCACTGCGAGGCTGACAACTGACGGTGCATGTCCTGGTAGCGCAATGCCACTTCCCCTTGCGCGGCCAGATGATGTGACTGTTGTTCCAGTTCTTCGAGGATATCATCCAGGCGCAACAGATTGCCGCGCGCATCGTTCAAACGCAGCTCGGTTTCATGACGCCGTTCCCGGTATTTTGAAATGCCCGCCGCTTCTTCAAGGAAAGTGCGCAACTCCTGTGGCTTGGCCTCAATGATTCGGGAAATCATGCCTTGCTCGATGATGGCATAACCGCGTCCGCTGACGCCGGTTCCGAGAAAGATATCCGCTACATCACGGCGGCGCACATGGATGTTGTTGATGTAATAGGCCGACTCGCCCTCTTTCTGCATGACGCGCTTGATCGAGATCTCATTATAGGTCCCCCACTGACCCGCCACCTTGCCGGCACTGTTATCGAACACCAGCTCGACACTCGCGCGCCCGACCGGTTTGCGCTTGGCTGAACCGTTGAAGATGACATCCTGCAAGGATTCGCCGCGCAAGGCCGAGGCGCGCGACTCCCCCAGCACCCAGCGCACCGCGTCGATCACGTTGGACTTGCCACAACCATTGGGCCCGACGATGCCGACTAAATTACCGGGAACAGGGATAACGGTGGGATCAACAAACGACTTGAAACCCGCAAGTTTGATTTCGGTCAGGCGCAATTTGGATAGGCAAAAGGTTATAATTTCGGTTAGCCGCCTATTCTAAACGATTTATCTGCTATGGAAAAAACTGAAAAATCAACCTCCACCCGGCCTTCCAGGAACCTGGAAACTTTCGACAACCCCGTCCGCACGCGCGATTACCGGATTCACATGGAAATTCCCGAATTCACTTGCCTGTGTCCTAAAACCGGACAGCCAGACTTCGCAAGGCTGACGCTTGATTATATTCCGGATAAAAAATGCATCGAGCTCAAAAGCCTCAAGCTTTACATCTGGTCCTATCGTGATGAAGGCGCTTTCCATGAGGCGGTCACCAACCAGATACTGGACGACCTGGTAGCGGTGCTGAAACCCCGTTTCATGCGCCTGACCTCAAAATTTTATGTCCGGGGCGGCATTTTCACCAACGTCGTGGCGGAACACCGCAAAAAAGGCTGGCAACCGCAGCTGCCGGTATTTCTCGAGGCATTCGATCAGCAATCGAATACCCGCGGCTAGCCGTCGCGCATACCGATATCAATAATTCAGCCAACCATGACTATAGATCAATATCGCGAAGAACATGACGCCATGGGCAGCGTAAAAGTGCCCACAAATGTATTATGGGGCGCGCAAACCCAGCGCTCGCTGGACAATTTCAGGATCTCGGGCGAGCGCATGCCGCCTGCCCTGATTCATGCCCTGGCCGTAGTCAAACGCGCGGCGGCCAGCGCCAACCGTGACCTGGGGCTGCTGGAAGATGAGATCGCCCGGGCAATCATCCAGGCCACCGATGAAATCCTGGCCGGCCAACACGCGAGTGAATTTCCGCTGGTTGTCTGGCAAACCGGTTCCGGCACGCAGACCAACATGAACATGAACGAAGTGCTGGCCAACCGGGCTTCCGAAATTCTCGGCGGCGGGCGTGGTGCCGCACGCAAGGTTCACCCCAACGACCATGTCAACAAAGGGCAATCATCCAACGACGTGTTTCCGACAGCCATGCATGTGGCGGCAGTCATCGCGGTGCGCGAACAACTGATGCCCGCGCTCGAGACGCTGCGCACAACCCTCGCCGCCAAAGCCGAGGCATTCGCAAATATCGTCAAGATTGGCCGCACTCATTTACAGGACGCCACCCCGCTGACCCTGGGGCAGGAATTCTCCGGCTATGTCTCCCAGCTGGACCACAGCCTGGCCCACCTGGCAGCCGCCATGCCCCATCTGCTCGAACTGGCGCTGGGCGGCACCGCGGTCGGCACCGGCCTCAACACTCATCCGGAATTCGCTACCCGCACCGCCGCCGAGATCGCCCGCCTCAGCGGCCATCCATTCGTGACCGCGCCCAACAAATTCGAGGCACTGGCGGCCCATGACGCGCTAGTGCACGGCCATGGCGCGCTCAAAACCCTGGCCGCCGCATTGATCAAGATTGCAAACGATATTCGCTGGCTGGCCTCCGGGCCGCGTTGCGGTATTGGCGAGATCCGCATCCCTGAGAATGAACCAGGCAGCTCAATCATGCCAGGCAAGGTCAACCCGACCCAATCGGAAGCGCTGGTCATGCTGGCCTGTCAGGTCATGGGCAACGATGTCGCGATCAATTTCGGCGGCGCCATGGGCAATTTTGAGCTCAATGCCATGAAGCCACTGATCATTCACAATTTCCTCCAGAGCACACGGCTGCTGGCAGACGGCATGGAGAGTTTCAACGCCCATTGCGCACACGGCATCAGCGCCAATCACACCCGAATCGAACAACTGATGCATGATTCACTGATGCTGGTCACCGCCCTCAACCCCCATATTGGCTATGACAAGGCGGCAGAAATCGCCAAAAAGGCTTACCGCGAGGGGACGACACTGAAAACCGCGGCTATCGCGCTCGGTTATGTTACGGCAGAACAGTTCGACATGTGGGTCGACCCACAAAAGATGACAGGCAATCCGTGCCAGATGGAAAATTCAGGTGAGCCTGGTTGAATTTCCAGGAGGCTGTCCGAGAATAGCGATCGTAGCGAGGGCGAGGCTGATTGAGTTGGATTTTTCGATCATTTGAGGCGAATAGTCGTTCTATTTAACGAAAAGGATCGTAAAATCCAGCCAATCAGGCTCGTCCGCAGTAGATCAGTCTATTCTCGGACAGCCTCCTTGGCTCCAAATAAAACAACGGCCGGAGATTCTGTCAGAACGTCCGGCCGTTGAGTATAAAACGGTAGATATGATTAGTATTTACCGCCCAATCCGAAGCCCCAGATGAAATAGCCGAGGATGATAAAGCCTACCGTAGCGACGATAGCGACTTTCCATGCCTCTTTTTCCTTGGCTTCTTCTCTTTTTGTAGTTTCTTCATCATAACCCATGCTTCATACTCTCCTTTACATAAAACAATAAAACAACAAAACATGTTCTCAGGGGTCTGTAACCAGCAAGCATAACCACTGGTCACAGACCCCTAATGATAAAACACCCTTCTCAGTCTTGACTCATAAACTTATCAGGACAATCAAGAAAAAGGTTAATATTTACCGCCCATGCCGGTAGACCAGATCAAGAATCCGATCACAATGAACGCAATAGTTGCGCCAATAGCGACTTTCCAGGCTTCTTTTTCCTTAGCCTCTTCTCTTCTTGTCGTTTCCTCGTCATAACCCATTTCTTATATCTCCTTAAAACAAGTATTCACATTAATCCTGAATTGGCTTCATGATATTAAACCAGTTGACCTGTTCTCAATCATCCACCCAGACCAATAAAATACTCTTTTTCGTTACAATTCATCAAGTCTTCAGGGCAACAAAAAAATATTAGTACTTACCACCCATGCCGGTGCTCCAGATCATGAAGCCGATCACGATAAACGCAATGGTAGTAACGATGGTCACTTTCCAAGCTTCTTTTTCTTTGGATTCTTCTCTTTGAGTTGTTGCCGCGTCATTGTATCCCATGCTTTATCCTCCTAATATAATTAAATGTTTTTATCCCTTTTTGGATAAACTCCCATTCGCCCGGGAAACTGTATTTATCTCAGCTCAGATGCCCGGCAATACCACCTTATGCGTTTACCTTTTGTGAAAAAACCCATAAAGCTGAGAAGGATTCTAACCCAGAATTTTTGACAAGGGAAGCAAAAGCGGCACCCAATTCAGCCATTATTTGCCGTTTCTAGTTGACAAACATCGAAATAGACTATCTACCACAGCCTTTTTTGCAGGCCAGAGGCAATATACGCCCAGTCCAAATACATAATAACCACAACTTAAGGATGGTTATTAGCGGCGCTTCCACTCCCAAACAAACAACATCATCGCCGTAAAGCAAGCACCACTGCGAAAGGCACGTCAACCACGAACGGATACGATGGGCGAGCGGCGGGTGGATGGCGGGGTACGGATAGCTGCTGGATGGCCACGGCCCTGCGGGCCTCGCCAGGACGGTGGCTGTGGTGGATGCGGTGGACACATCCACCACAGCCGTCTTTGCGAGCGCAGCGAAGCAATCCAGCGCGATGCGGAATGGGGCCGGGATAACCACGAATACACACCAATGCACGCGAATAATGAAAACCGCTTCGATTGTGCTTCACCCGTAATTTGGCCGGTTATCACGTATTTGCCCTGCTCCATGGCAAAACTCAATCCATGTGAGTGTCACCACTCAATCATTCGTGTGTATTCGTGTCCATTCGTGGTTCTCTCAATCCCGGTCACAGGGGCAGCAACGGTTTCACCTTGCCGCATGACAAAACTCAACCCATGAGCGCCGCCACTTAATCATTCGCGGTTATCAAAATAAGCCACACTGCGCTATTTATGAGTAGACGACGCCTGCTGATTGATATGACTGGCCCATTTCAATGCACCGAGCTCTGCTTGGCGCAGGCTTGGCATATCCAGAAAATCCAGCTCGGTCAGGATCGCCCCAACTTGCGCCCCGTCCCCTTTTTCGCTGGCCTCGATCAAGTGCAAGAGTTGACCGAATCGGCCTTCACGATATAACAACGCCTGTATGATTTCATCCGGTATCTGCAGCTTATCCACGATCTGCCGGATATCGATACCGAATAACGCATCCAGCAAGGACATGATGCCCGTCATGAAAGCCCGGTCCTGATAATTTCTGTCATCAGGACGGTCAATGGCAGCAATCGATTCCATCAACTTGCCACGCACGGCAGCTATCTGCATGAGCGCATTGGACATCCCGCCATCGGAAGCATTGGAGGCAAACAAAAGCAATTGCACCCACCTTTGCAACTGGCGATAACCCAGCACCATCACCGCCTGTCGTATGGAACCGATTTTGTGCGGCAACGAAGCTGCCACGGAATTGACCATGCGCAACAAGTTATAGCTCAAACCTGGCTGGCGCTTGAGCAGCTGCTCGACACCATCGATTTCCCCATCCTGCGTCACCAGTGCCAGCAATTCCAGAAGAGAAAGCTTGGCCGGTTCTATCTGCTTACCCTTCACGATCTCGGGTTTGGCAAAATAATAGCCCTGAAACAGCTCGAAACCCATCGCCATGCAGGCCCTGGCCCGCGCCTGATTGTCCACTTTTTCGGCAAGCAGGGTCACCCGCCAATTCTTTAGTGTTTCAATCACGTTCTCGATCTCGTCATCCGTCAACGCCAACACATCCACTTTCACCACATTGACGATCGGCAGCAATGATCTGATCTGGTCATCGACCTGGGTCACATCATCCAGCGCGAGCCGATAGCCCAGCCGTTTCAGCTCAAGACAACGCTGCACGACCTCCTCGGTGATCGAAATCGATTCCAGCAATTCGAGCACGACATGCCTGGCGGGCAATAGCAAGAGGGTGTCGCTCATCAACAGCTCACGGCTGATATTGATAAAACCGCGCTGCCGGCCAAGCACCCGCTGGATGCCGAGCTGGCCATAGGCGTTGATCACGACATTAGCAGAAGCCTGAACATCATTGATAATGTGTGCCGAGTTACCCGATCCCGCCCGGAACAGCAATTCATAAGCGACCAGATTCTGTTTGCGATTCAGAATCGGCTGCCTGCCCAGAAAAACATTGAGCATCAGAGTTTGTCGCTATCGGCCGCTACCCTCATGCTGTCCTTGCCGGATCGCTTGGCGAGATAGAGTACCTCATAGGCACGCTCGATCACTGTATTCTGGTTCTCGTGAAATCGCCGCAAGGCGATACCGGCACTGAAAGTGACCGTAACCGGAAGACCTTCCATATCCAACAGCGGTTTTTTGGAAAAATTGGTACGCAGGCGCTGCATCACCCACTCCGCCGATGCCGGCGTGATATCGAGCAACAGAATGATGAACTCCTCGCCCCCGTAACGGGCCACCACATCGCTCGGCCGCAAGGACGTGCGTGCAATTCTCGAAAAATGCATCAGGACGGCATCACCAAACTGGTAGCCATACTGATAGTTAATACAACTGAAATCATCCAGGTCGACTGCCACCGCGCACAAGGCATTTTCGTTGCGATCGGCCCGCGCGGCCTCGCGCAGGAAAACGGTGCTCAATCCCCGCCGGTTGAAAGCTCCCGTCATTGGATCGGTATGCACCTGCTCCCGTAGCTGCTCCAGTTCGAATTTGAGCGATTCGATTCTTTTTTCGGCCAGTCGCAACTGCTCCTGAGCATGGTACAAATCGTTGCCATGGCGCTGATCGTAACTGTCGGCCAGCGCGGTTTCCTGGGACTCGACACCTTCAGCGCCCTCGCTGCTGTCACGTATCCGTTGCGCATAGTATTCGACATGCTGATAATAGGCCTCGACACCAGGTGTCGACTGATGTGCGTCCTCACGCTTCGTCTTGCGCTTGCCGGCGTTCGAGGACCCGACCAGCCGCAGTGATTTATTTTCATCTGAAGTTCGCATGCGCGCCCCTTCCAAGTTATACCATCGCCAGAGTCATTCCGGCAGCCCTCTACGGAATACAGATTGAAAAGAATCAAAGGAACTTCCCAATAGAATGCCTGCCGAGAGGGGCAGATTAACAGCATCCGGCCGATTCAAAAGTGGGAACTATGAGGAGAAAACGCGCTTTTTATTGTGTCATGCCCAAGCCGGGCGGCGGCAACACCCAGGCAGCCCATCCAAGCGAAATAACCAAGGCCATTCATGCGCCTTCGCGCCCATACAACTAAAACCTAACCACGAATGGACACGAATTAACACGAATAATTAAGTGGTAATGCTCACATGGGTTGAGTTTTGTCATGCGGCAGGGTAAATGCGCGACAACCGGCCCAATTACGAATGAAACACAATCGAAGTGGCTTTCATTATTCGTGTGTATTCGTGCCCATTCGTGGTTTGGATTGTCGTTTTTCTCTATGTGGCAGTTTACTGATAATCGTCTGGGTTTGGCTACGATCTTTGCCTGGCTAAGGGTGGAACGCAATCGAGGTGAATTTTGTTATTCGTGGTTCCCTCAATCCCAGTCACAGGACAGCAACGGCTACACCTTGCCGCGTGACAATGCTCAATCGACCAGGTGATGTCTGATTGCGTAACGAATCAGTTCGCTGTTGTTGGAGAGTTTCAGTTTTTCCATCAGGCGGGAGCGGTATACGCTGACGGTTTTGGGGCTTAAACACATTTCTTCGGAAATTTCGGTCAGACCCTTGCCGGAGGCGATCATGCACAATGTCTGATATTCCCGGTCGGATAGCGCGGCATGCAACGGCTGGTCGGTGCCGGTGGTGATGGCATTGGCCAGTTCCTCGGCCAGCGCCAGGGTAATGTATTTGTGCCCGTCCGCAACCTGGCGGATGGCGGTCACCAACTGCGCGGGCGCACTTTGCTTGTTCAGATAACCGGCCGCGCCCGCCCGCAGCGCGCGGACCGCAAATTCATTCTCGTTGTGCATGCTCAACATCAGCACCGCCAGGCCCGGCCGGTCCTTCCTGATCTGCTTGAGCACTTCGATGCCGTTGCGGTCAGGCAGTGATATATCCAGCAGCAACACATCGAATGCCTGCTGGCGCACAATCTTGATTGCCTGGAAACCGGTTTCGGCCTCCCCTGTCACGCTGATATCGCCGGTCTCGCTCAGAATCTGCTTCAGTCCCTGGCGTACAATCGCGTGATCATCGGTAATCATCACCCTTATCATGGTTGCAACCCTTAATCCTGCTGAGATGGCAGTATGCCATACCAATTCATTCCGCTGGCATTTCAGGCGGGCAGGATGCCCGGCTTTCGACCGGAATCCAGATCATCACCTCGGTGCCCGCTTTCGGCTGCCCTTGGATATGAAACCGCCCGCCGAGCTGCTGACAGCGCTCGCGCATGCCTTTGATGCCGAATGACTCCACTTTCTCCAACTCCGGCCGGGTAATCCCGCGGCCGTTATCGGCAACCTCCAAATACATGCAGCCAGCCGTCTCCGCCAGCCTGACCCGCACCTCGGATGCCCCGGCATGCCTGGCGACGTTGGTCAGCGCCTCCTGAAAGATCCGGAAAACCGCCACCGCCAAATCCCCGTCCAGCGCAATTTCCTCCGACTCGCACACCACAAAACAGGCGACCCCGGTATGCTTGCTGAACTCCCGTGCCTGCCACCGCACCGCTGGCAAAATCCCACAATCGAGAATCCCCGGCCGCAAATCGAGCGCGATGCGGCGTGTGCTGTCGATCACCATATCGATCAAAGTTTCGATCGCAGCGGCTTTGTTGCGGTAAAACGCGGCCGCCCGCTCGCTATTATCCATGCAAGGCACCAGCTCACATTTGATCGCGGTCAAGATTCCGCCGATTTCATCGTGAATTTCGCGTGCGATCCGGGCGCGCTCCTGCTCCTTCGCCTTCTGCGAATAGGCGACCAATTCCGCCAGCTGGGCGCGCGAATGCGCGATTTCGATTTCCGTTTGCTTGTTGCGCGTGATATTCAACATGATTCCCTCCCACAGCACCCCACCGTGTGGCGCACGCCGTGGCGTGGCGCGCAGGCTGATCCATTTGATATCCGTATCGCCCTGCGCCTGGATACGCCCTTCCCAGTTCCAGGCCACAAAATGCCTGGCAGAAGCCTGCATCGATTGCCGGTAGCCCGCCACATCCTCGGCCAGAATCAATTCGGCGAACTTGGCCGGCCGCGCCCGTAGAATATCCGGCGCCAGGCCGAGCAATGCCTTGCAGCCCTCGCTCACATAAGGAAAGGCAATTTCGCCATCCGCCTCCAGCACACACTGGAACACCAGCCCGGGCAAATTGGAAGCGATCGCACGAAAACGTATCTCGCTCTTTTCCAGCGCCAGCTGGGTGGCATGAAAATCCTGCAGCCGTTCATGCTGTTGCAAACAATAACGTATCGCCGGCGTCAGGCGCGTGAGACTGCTGGTCAATAAAAAATCCCGCGCCCCGGCCATCAGTAAGCGCGCCGCCGCCAGATCATCGTCGTGGGAAACCAGGGCGACCACCGGAATATCCATCACCTGCCTCGACACCAGCGCCAGCACCTGCTCGGCGCGCATATCCGGCCGGTCATCAGTCAACACCACATCCCATGCTCGTTCCTGCAACACATCCATCAGATTTTCCGGTGCCGCAACACAACGCACCGTGACCAACAGCCCATCTTGCCCCAGCCGTTCACGCACCCGCCCAGCCGCCTCATCCGTATGCCCGACCATCAAAATCGCCACTATTCGAGCCATGTTCACTTCATTCTCCAGTACACAGTGCCAGGCAGCCTAGGAGA
>NZ_JBEUDO010000039.1:0-26230 GCF_050584665.1 Nitrosomonas sp. ANs5 | reverse complement strand
GCAGGTTTAAAAAAAAATAAACACTCTTTTTCAATTGAAACGAAAATAAATTTAAATATAAAGAATATCAACGACTTACTGAATCATCGCAAAATGTAGAGAAATTAAATCCGATTGGCAGCGCTGCCTGGCATCAGGTGCTTGTTCTTTACGGGCACGTTGCCCAGACGAAATCGTTTGCCTCAATCAAGACAAGATTGGGCATTAAAACTGGAGCTGCAAATGGGAGTCGAAAGGGCTACCGGCTCGCGCCAATGCCTCGGCAGGCAGGTCAGATACTCAACTTGCTCGGTATTTTCAAGTACTTTTTTCAACTTGTGACAACCTTGCTACTTGGCTAATTAGTTTGCAGTGTGCTCGGCCTGACCGCAGCAAGGCGGACTGACGTTCACTGCAGTCACGCCGACAAGCGCGGCAGTTTAAAGGAGTTGTGTTTTTTTTGAGGGAAAATTCCCGCAGACAGCGGGATATTTAGACAGACTGCTATTTATGATGCAGCTTGCTGAATCTATTATTGGGGTGGCTGATGGGGCTCGAACCCACGACAACCGGAATCACAATCCGGGACTCTACCAACTGAGCTACAGCCACCATAGATTAGAAGTCAGAACGACATATTCCAATCTGTTTGCTCATTGAAACAAGACCAGCATTTCACTGGCGTGCCCGACAGGAATCGAACCTGTAACCCCCAGCTTAGAAGGCTGGTGCTCTATCCGGTTGAGCTACGGGCACTGCGACTCAAACCGGGCCCTGGCCCGAATCAATGAAGCATAAAATTGGTCGGGGTGGAGAGATTTGAACTCCCGACATCCTGGTCCCAAACCAGGCGCGCTACCAGGCTACGCTACACCCCGGAAAAGACGGCTACTATACCTATTTAGCAGGCCCGCGTCAAATTGATCTTGCATAATCGCTCAAAACATTGCTCTCGGCCATGCAGGGTGCAGATGAACGATACATGCTGATATCGTATCATAGCCAGGATCAAGACCAACACTGAGAACAAAAGGGAAAGCATGGAAGCCATTCAAAATATCAATCTCCAATCATTGCTTGATAGCCTGATCAGCCTGACCACTGCCTTTATCCTGGGCGGAGTAATTGGCCTGGAGCGCCAAGTACGGCAGCGCACTGCTGGTCTACGCACCAACGTGCTGGTTTGTGTGGGCGCGGCTTTATTTGTCGATATTGCCGTCCGTTTTCATGAGATCCATGGCGGCACGCCCTCTGCGCTGCATGTCATTGCCTATGTCGTATCAGGGGTCGGTTTTCTTGGCGCAGGCGTCATCATGCGGGAAGAAGGCAATGTGCGAGGAATCAACACTGCAGCCACACTATGGGGGTCGGCCGCAGTGGGATGTGCTGCCGGCGCGGATTTATGGCTGGAAGCAGTGATGGGTGCCCTTTTTGTGCTGGCAGCCAATACCCTTCTGCGCCCCATCGTCAACCGTGTCGATCGCCAGCCAATTGACATCGAATCGGTTGAAGCGACCTATACCTTTCACGTGATTGCCCTGCGCAATCAACGCAAGGAAGCATTGGCCTTGCTCGAGCGAAGCTTCGAATCGGCCGGTATTCCTTTGCGGGATATCGAGGTGCATGCGTTTGGTACGCACGAAATTGAAATCGAATCGACGCTTCTGCCCACCTCCATTGATGGCGAGGAGCTGGATGCACTGGTTAAACACATACGCATGGAAGATTACGTCAGCCAGGCTTTTTGGAGTCCCAGCACAACAGAATGAGCTTGCCAATTTCTGGCAGCCTGTCACTAACAAGAATCAATCGAAATTGCCTTCGGACAATTTCCATTCCAGCATCTCCCCTGCTCCGAGCGGCACCAGGGTGTCGTTTGCATACTCCAATTGTTGAGGGATGCGCCAGCTTTCCTTGACCAGCGAAACACGATCCTGATTACGGGGCAGCCGATAGAAATCCGGCCCATGAAAACTGGCAAAGGCCTCGAGACGATCCAATTTTCCCGCT
The DNA here is from genome assembly GCF_050584665.1 of Nitrosomonas sp. ANs5. Lineage (NCBI taxonomy): Bacteria > Pseudomonadati > Pseudomonadota > Betaproteobacteria > Nitrosomonadales > Nitrosomonadaceae > Nitrosomonas > Nitrosomonas sp. ANs5. The sequence goes on along the minus strand of NZ_JBEUDO010000039.1, from coordinate 24,241 downwards.
TGCTCGAAAATCTGTGCGTAAATCTCGATCGCGGCATGCGCGCTATAGATACCCGCACAACCACAAGCGGATTCCTTGTCCGATCTTGGATGCGGGGCACTGTCCGTGCCCAGAAAAAACTTACGACTCCCGTTGGTCGCCGCGCTGAGCAACGCGCGACGGTGAACCTCACGTTTAAGAACCGGCAGACAGTAATGATGAGGATGCAGACCGCCAGCCAGCAACGCGTTGCGGTTCAACAGCAGATGGTGAGCGGTGATGGTCGCTGCAATGTGACTGGAAGCCGACTGTACAAAATCGACCGCATCACGGGTCGTAATATGTTCAAACACGATGCGTAACTCCGGAAAACGTTGCATAAGCGGAATTAACACGCGTTCAATAAAGACTTTCTCGCGGTCGAATATATCCACTTCGGGATCGACGACTTCCCCATGCACCAGCAAGGGCATATCATGCCGCTCCATCATTTCCAGCACGGGATAGCAACGCGTGATATCCGTGACACCCGCATCGGAGTGCGTCGTGGCGCCTGCCGGATAAAGCTTGACAGCATGCACGACACCGCTCATTTTAGCTCGCTCGATTTCAGTAGGTGGTGTGCTATCCGTCAGGTAGAGCGTCATCAATGGCTGAAATCGGCCGGACAGTTCATCCGGCAACGCCGAGAGAATGCGCGCATAATAAGCCACAGCTTGTTCGGTGGTCGTCACGGGAGGTTTAAGATTAGGCATGATAATTGCACGTGCGAAGCGCCGTGCCGTATCGGGCAAGACGGCTTGCATAGCCCGCCCATCGCGCAGGTGCAAGTGCCAATCGTCAGGACGGATCAGGGTTAGCATGGTGGGTTGTGAAATCATCTTGGCAGCTTCCTCGCTTTAATCATGGGTAAAATAAGGCGCAGTCAGCGTGCAAGAATGCAAGACCGCAGCGCGCAATGTACTTGCCGTCCGGGAGAAACAGATCAGACTTCATTCTCCGGCATCGACTTCTGCTTCTCCAATGCCAATGCATACAACTGCTTACGATTTTCACCGGTAATTTCGGCTGCCAGTTGAACCGCCTGCTTCAAGGACAATTCTTTTTGCAAAATCATCAAGATCTGCTTGGCCTCCAGACTGATATCCGTTTCCCGTTCGGGCTTGCTGGCTGGTGAGAGCAACAAAACAAATTCACCTTTCAAGCGATTCGCATCCGCCTGCAGCCAGTCGAGGGCGTCACCCAGCGCGCAGGTATGGATTGTTTCAAAAAGTTTGGTCAGCTCCCGGGCAAAGGTTATTTCGCGTGCCTGGCCGAATACCGCAATCATGTCGGCCACACTTTCGAGCACGCGATGCGGTGCTTCGTAAAAGACCAGAATGCAGGCATATAAATTTTTCAAGGCAGCGAGTTTACGTTGTCGTTCCCCGCTTTTCACCGGCAAAAATCCATGAAAAAAGAAATGCGGGGCGATCAATCCAGATGCGGACAACGCGCACAAGGCGGCATTCGCACCAGGAATGGGCACCACTTGGAAACCTTGTTCACGTGCCACACGTACCAGCCATGCGCCAGGATCGGAAATGCCGGGCGTACCGGCGTCAGTAATCAATGCAATCGATTTATTGCCCTTAAGTAGCTCGATAATTTTTTCGGCGACCCTGGCCTCATTATGCTGATGCAAAGGCATGATACGAGCTTGCACCGCGTGACGGGCCAGCAGTTTATGTGCATTCTGAACATGCTCGGCTACAATGATATCAACCGTGGAAAGTACTTGCAGTGCACGCAAAGTGATGTCGCATAAATTTCCGATCGGCGTAGCAACCACATATAATGTCCCTTTGGATTTTTCTTCTGCATTCAGCATGCTTTTGCCATGAAAAGATTACTTGGGTATTTCTGGATATGGATGGCTGCACTATACGGCAGTCCTGCTGCTTTTTCCAATCCGCCTGATCCCGCCAGCCTAACGAATCCGGCGCATCCGGCCGGCCATGGCCCCGCTTACCAAATTGCACTGCTATTGCCGCTCGATGCCCCGGCGCTCAAGCAAGCCGCCCAGGCATTGCAAATGGGATTTTTCGCTGCCGCCGGGCGGGAATCCCCGATATCGACCGGGATACGTGTTTATCCCACGACAGGTCAAGCCCAGGACATACTCGAAAGCTACCAGGAGGCAATTCAGGATGGCGTCGAAATGGTGGTGGGCCCCCTTACCCGCAACGGGGTAAACGCACTGGCTGCCAGTCAAATAGTGACAGTTCCCACGTTGACGCTCAATGCTTCGGCCATTGAAGATATCGATCCCCCTTCGCACCTTTATTTGTTTGGGATGAATACCGCCGATGAAGCAAGACATATTGCCCAGTTGGCAGCCGCCAATGCGAGTCCCCACGCTGTCATTGTCACCGATCGCAGTGAATTGTCGAAAAGACTCAAAGCAGCTTTTGCCGATGAATGGATCCGGGCTGACAATATCACTTCAGCCGAAGAATTCGAACTTGGCAGCCAGGATAAGCTTGCCCAGCTTTACCGTCACACATCCGAACAGGACAATATCGTCTTTCTCGCACTGAATGGCTTCAGCAGCCGGGCTGTCCGGTTATTCATTCATCCCGCCATACCGGTATATGCAACTTCGCTGGTATTTACTGGCAGCAGTGATCCCACCTATTTCCAGGAACTGGACGCAGTGCAATTCACCGAGATGCCCTGGTTGTTGCAGCTGGAGCCGGCAGACATCCAACACTACCGGCAGCCGGACATGCCAACCGATACAAATCTCCAGCGGTTTTATGCATTGGGAATCGATGCTTTTCAGTTAGCGCTGCGCATGCTGCATACGCATACGCCTGAAAATATCGCGTTTGCTGGTGCAACCGGACATATTCACTACGAATCGCCCAATCAGTTCAATCGCAGGCAAATTCCCGCAGTCTTCAGACAAGGCCGCGTAATTCCACATAATTAGCCGCACGATGCAAAACAAAGGGCATGAAGCTGAACGCCGGGCTGAGAATTTTCTGCAACAGCAGAAACTAAGGTTGTTGGAAAGAAACTACCACTGCCGTTTTGGTGAAATCGATCTGATCATGCAAGAAGGCGACACCCTCGTATTTGTCGAAGTCAGAATGCGTACCAGTCATTTTTATGGCGGTGCTGCTGCGAGCATCACAGCGGCCAAGCAAGCAAAACTGATCAAAACCGCCCGCCATTATCTTTCCAGGCATAATGCCGACCGGCCCTGTCGCTTCGATGCCATCCTGATCTCTGGCAACCTGGAAATAGAATGGGTTCAGAATGCATTCGATGAGTACTGACACTCGGAAAGTCAGGGAGTGTCCTGCCGGCCAACCGGGCGACGGCACTTAGCTACCGAATCTGGCAGCTGCCCATCAGGGCAAAGACGAGTCTTCGCTGCGATCCCAGTGGAATTTATGAAGGATGCGGTGCACAATAGGCGCAAGGATCATGCCCATCGTCGTCACAAATATCAGACCCGTACATAACCCGTAAAAACCGACAAAAAGCTTCCCTGCAAGCGTTTGTGGCAAGGTAGCCGGCCCCATTCCGCCAAGTATCATGGTCGTGTTGAACACAGCGTCATGCCAGGCAATGCCTTCGAAATAAATATATCCACTGACGCCGACAATCAATGACACCGCGATCACGCCTGCTGCGGCAAAGATATGCAACAGCAGTCTCCGTACAAACTTGGGACGTGATAGGGGTGGTTTGGATTTTGGTTCGTACATGAATACACCCGGAAATTTCGATTGATTGCTATGGTACAGCGCTAATATAGGGTCATGAAAAGCATACATCGTTATTTCTATATGCCACTATACAATTTCAGCCGGATGTATGTAGCGCGGGATAATCCCACGTCAGTTTTAGGGTACGTCAACGCACTGCCCGTTCGGCTAAAGATTTCAGATTAAAAACAAGAACCCTTCACCACTATGTTGAATGACATATCAGACCAGCCCGCCAGTGCTACCCGTGCCGCAATCAATCTGGCCTATCTACGAGATGAAGACGCACAGCTTGCAATCCTGTTGCCTCTCGTAAGACTGGGAGATCAGGAACAGGCGCAAGCAGCGATGCGGGCGCGACAGCTCGTCCAAACAGTACGTAAATTGGCGCGAACTCGCAGCGGTATCGAAAGCATCCTCCAAGCATATGATTTAAGCACACAAGAAGGCGTATTGCTCATGTCCCTGGCGGAAGCGTTGCTGCGCATTCCGGATGCTGCGACCACCGATGCGCTAATCCGGGACAAATTTACAAATACTGACTGGGGTCGCCACCCAGACCGCCGATCCTCCCATCTTATCAACCTGACGGCCCTGGGATTGCAACTGGCGGGTTGGCTGGTCGGGCCAAAATCTCCCGCATGGCTCGACCGTTTGATGCAGGCTGGAAGCCTGCCGCTGATTCGTATGACGATCAAGCAGACAATGCGCCTCATTGGCCACCACTTCGTTCTGGGTAAAACTATCGATACAGCGTTATCGCGCAGCCACCACCGAAAAAACCGTCATTTTCGCTACTCCTTCGACATGCTCGGCGAAGCCGCACTCACAGCCAGCGATGCAAAACGCTACCTGGCAGCCTACCAGGATGCCATCACCGCGTTGGGTACGCAGGCCGGCCAGGCTGGACTGTTTGAACGTCCCAGCATCTCGGTCAAACTTTCCGCACTGCATCCCCGCTATGAATACAGTCAGCAACAGCGTATCCATGAAGAATTGTCGCCTCGCTTGCTGGAACTGGCACTGGCCGCCAAGGCCGCCAATATCAGCATGACAATTGACGCTGAAGAAACGGAACGACTCGATTTAATGCTTGATATATTTGCAAGCGTTTACTGCAATCGTCTGCTGACGGGCTGGAATGGTTTCGGGCTGGCCGTCCAGGCTTATCAGAAACGAGCGATTCACGTCATTGACTGGCTGGCACGATTGGCTGATGCGCATCAACGCCCGATTCCTGTTCGCCTGATTAAAGGCGCCTATTGGGACACCGAGATCAAACTGGCTCAGGAGCGGGGCCTCGAGGGCTACCCGGTTTTCACGCGCAAAGCCGCGACCGATATTTCTTACCTTGCTTGCGCCCAGCGCCTGCTTGATCATGGCACGCTTTTCTATCCCCAATTCGCTACGCATAATGCCCATACTGTCGCAGCATTGATCGTCATGGCCGGGGAACGCGCCTTCGAATTCCAGCGCTTGCATGGGATGGGGGAAACGCTTTACCACACAGTGCTCAAGCACCATCCTCAATTCAGCTGTCGCGTCTACGCACCGGTCGGCGACCACAAAACGCTGCTTCCCTACCTAGTCAGGCGTCTATTGGAAAATGGCGCCAACAGTTCTTTCGTCAATCAAATCGCGAACGAGCAGATCGCTCTCGAGGAAATCGTCGCTAACCCGCTCGATAAACTGGTCAGCTCCGCACTGCACATTCCCGCACCACGCCATCTCTATGCCGGTGAGCGACTCAATTCCAGTGGTCTCAATCTGGCCGATAATGCCGTACAGCTCCACCTCAAACAGGCATGGGAAAAAGTGGGCAGACAATCATGGCAGGCCAATCCGATTGTCAATGGTCGCAAGCTGACAGGCAATACCTACCTCATCCGTAATCCTGCCGACCGGGATGATATTGTTGGCGAAGTGTCGCTGGCCAACTCCGAGGTTGCTGACGAGGCGCTTGACGCGGCTCATCAGGCTGCCTCCGGCTGGGCCAGCAGCGATATCAACATGCGTGCTGCTTGTTTGGAACAGGCTGCAAAGCTGCTTGAAGCGCAAATGATCGAACTCATGTCGCTGATTATCCGTGAAGGGGGACGCACGATTCCAGACGCGCTCAACGAAGTGCGCGAGGCAATTGATTTTTGCCGCTATTACGCAGTCCAGGCACGCCAGCACTTTCCTCACCCTGTTACGCTTCCCGGCGTGACCGGAGAAAGCAATCAGTTACACTGGGCAGGGCGAGGCGTTTTCATATGCATCAGCCCATGGAATTTTCCGGTCGCTATTTTCACTGGCCAGATTGCAGCCGCACTCGTGGCAGGGAACAGCGTCATCGCCAAACCGGCGGCACCGACTCCGCTCTCTGCCGCCTACCTGATAAACTTACTGCATCAAGCCGGTATCCCCGAAACAGTATTGCACTTCATGCCTGGCAGCGGCAGCCAGATTGGCATGCAGCTAGTCAGCGACCCGCGCATTGCAGGTGTTGCCTTTACCGGATCAATCAGCACCGCACGGCAGATCAACCAGGCACTGGCGCAACGCGAACGCATTCTACCTTTCATTGCCGAAACCGGTGGTCAAAACTGCATGCTCGTTGACAGTTCGGCCCTGCCCGAACAAGTCGTGAAAGATGTCATCGCCTCGTCCTTCAACAGTGCTGGGCAGCGTTGTTCGGCCTTGCGTGTACTTTATCTGCAACAGGAAATCGCACCCCGAATTATCGCAATGCTAAGTGGTGCGATGGATGAATTACGCCTTGGCAATCCTATGCAGCTCAGCACTGACATCGGCCCGGTGATCAGTGATTCCGCCCGTGCCGAGCTGCTGCAGCATTGCGAACGCATGCATCGAGAAGCCCATCTGATCAAGGCCCTACAGCGACCACCCGCCTGCGCATCGGGCAGCTTCTTCCCGCCCCATGTTTACGAAATCGAAAGACTTGACCAACTGCAACATGAAGTATTCGGTCCGGTTTTGCATATCATTCGATATTCGGCCAACCAGTTGGATGAGGTGATAGCAGCCATCAATCGCAGCGGTTACGGACTCACGCTCGGGATCCACAGCCGTATCGAAAGCAGAATTGATTACATTCAGCGGCATACTCGCTGCGGCAATACCTACGCCAACCGCAACATGGTTGGGGCCGTGGTCGGTTCGCAACCATTTGGCGGCGAGGGCCTCTCAGGGACCGGTCCCAAGGCCGGTGGCCCGCATTATCTGCAGCGGTTTGCCACCGAACGCGTGATCACGATCAACACGGCCGCGGTGGGAGGAAATGCTGCATTATTGTCGGACGGAGAAAGCGGAAATAAGTGCCCAATGCACAAATCGGATCCCAACAGCAATTAACCACTGGCTGCCTGCTGTTTGCTTCGACGGTCTGTCTGCAAAACTTGACACCCCTGCTGCATTTGGTTAGGCTGCGCCTCACTTACCTCGGGTGCCTGCCAGGCGATTCACGCCAGCAAGGTTAAACGGGAAGCTGGTGCGTTTTGATTCGTTTCAGACTATGCCAGCACTGCCCCCGCAACGGTAAATGAGTTAGTGATCCGCATCATGCCACTGTGTATAACTACACGGGAAGGCGCAGATCAGGAATATATTCCGCTCATGAGTCCGGAGACCGGCCTGAAGTAAACTTTACGGTATTGCGGAGGGTAATTACCGGCATTCCGGTCGGCTTGTGCACAACCGATCACCGGGTTCATTTCTGGATTCCCCCGCAAATCGTACTGGCCACGATTTCATCGTCCAACGATCAACCTAAACCAAGAGTCTAGAAATGTTCACTTTATCCACTCGCAGCCAAATAAGCATTGGTCTGGTGCTGGCCGCACTGATGATCATTACACGCGGGCATCACTTTGCGTCATTACATTCCCTACCCGGTGCTTCCTGGGCAGTTTTCTTTCTGGCTGGCGTCTACCTGCGTTCGGCTTGGCCATTGTTGGGGCTGTTTGCGCTCAGTTGGGGGCTCGACTTCGCGGCTTATACCTGGGGCGGCACCCGCGGATTTTGCCTGACACCGGCCTATGTATTTTTATTGCCAGCCTATGCTTCACTATGGCTGGCTGGCCGGTGGTACGCCAATTACCATCAATTTACCTGGCGCACCCTGATGCCACTTTTTTTCAGTGCAACAGCCGGTCTGATTCTGTGCGAGCTGTTTTCCAGCGGCGGCTTTTATTTCTATTCCGGCCGTTTCACCGATACCAGCATGGTTGAATTTGGCCACCGGCTGAGCCAGTTTTTCCCAATGTATATTGAATCGTTTCTGTTCTATATGGGATTGGCTGGCTTGGTGCATGTCACCTTCGCATTGATCCATCGCCAGATCGACCCACACAGCACCATAACCGGCTAACGCGATGACAGATGCCGAACGCACGCAGCGTCACCGTCAACGCATGCAACGCAAGAAGGTAATCGTCGATGCCTCGATTGCGCGCGCCGACCAGACGAAGGGCTTGTTGCTGGTCCTCACCGGCAACGGAAAAGGCAAATCCAGTTCGGCCTTTGGCATGATTGCACGCGCCTTGGGGCATGGGATGCGGGTGGGTGTGGCGCAATTCATCAAGGGCCGTTCGGATACCGGCGAGGAAGCTTTCTTCCGGCGCCAGCAGGATGTGATCTGGCACGTGCTGGGAGAAGGCTTCACTTGGGATACCCAGAATCTGGAACGAGATACCGCAACCGCACAACGCGGCTGGCGCGTGGTGCAGGACATGCTGCGCGATCCAGCACTGGATTTGATCGTGCTGGATGAGCTGACTTATCCGCTCAAATTCGGCTGGCTGGATTTGGGTACGGTACTGAATGATCTGGAAAATCGTCCGCCCATGCAACATGTCGTCATTACCGGGCGCGCAGCCCCCGAAGCGCTATGTGAAGCGGCTGACACGGTCACTGAAATGCGTGATAGCAAGCATGCCTTCCGTGCCGGCATCGCTGCCCAACCAGGCATCGATTTGTAAGAGTGGCCAGATCATTTATCGCATCCGCATGAGTGTCACCAACCACCGTTACAGTGCAAGCGAGCGCGCCGCAGTTTACCGGGTCATTGCCGAGCGCCGGGACATGCGCCATTTTGTTCCGAATCCGGTTGATCCACTTGTGTTGAAACGCTTGCTCACCGCCGCGCATCAGGCGCCAAGCGTGGGTCTGATGCAACCCTGGCGATTTATCCGGATCACTGAGCACCGGTTGCGTCTTGCTCTAGCCGCCCTGGTTGAAGAGGAGCGCATGCGCACGGCCGATGCGCTGGCAGAACGCGCCGATCAATTCATGCGCCTGAAGGTGGAAGGCATCCGTGAATGCGGAGAACTGCTCGTTGCCGTATTGGCTGACAAGCGCGAGCGACATATTTTTGGCCGGCGCACATTGCCGGAAATGGACCTGGCTTCGGTCGCCTGCGCCATCCAGAACCTATGGCTGGCGGCACGCGCCGAAGGGCTGGGCATGGGTTGGGTTTCGCTGTTTGACCCTGCTCAGCTTGCCCAGTTGCTGAACCTGCCGGCCGGCAGCAAACCGGTTGCCATTCTATGCCTCGGCCATGTGCAGGCCTTCTACCCTGCCCCAATGCTAAAACTGACAGGCTGGGCAGCAGAACGCAACCTGGATGAATTGATATTCCACAATGGCTGGGGCAATCTCGAGCCATGAGTACCACGCTGGCTGTAGCGGCAGCTTTGTTGCTGGATGCGTGGCTGGGGGAAGCGCGCCGCTTTCATCCGCTGGTCGGATTCGGAAAACTGGCAAATTTCGCGGAACGCTATCTCTACGCCGATTCCCGCGCATTAGGCAGTGCGGCAGTGCTGCTGCTGATTATGCCCTGGACGCTGCTCATGATTTTACTTGGATTCACAACCTGGCATGTTGCCATCGATATCCTGGTGCTCTATCTGGCACTCGGCTGGCATAGCCTGGGTGCCCATGCCGGCCAGGTCATGCAGAGGTTGCACAAGGATGATCTGGCCGGCGCGCGTCAACAGGTAGGGTGGATGGTAAGCCGCGACACGGCAGACCTGAGTCAGACGGGTGTCACGCAGGCCACCATAGAATCTGTTCTCGAGAACGGAAATGACGCGATATTTGGTGCGATTTTCTGGTTTATTGTAGCCGGTGCGCCAGGCGCCTTGCTCTATCGCTTGGTCAATACACTGGATGCCATGTGGGGTTATCGTAATGCGCGCTATGATCGTTTTGGCTGGGCGGCAGCCCGGCTGGATGATTGCCTGAATTTTATCCCGGCACGACTGACTGCGCTCAGCTATGCGTTAGCAGGCAATGTGCGCCACGCCATGGCCTGTTGGCACAGGCAAGGGGCAGCCTGGAAAAGTCCCAATGCCGGGCCGGTCATGGCGGCAGGCGCAGGCAGCCTCCAGCTGACACTCGGCGGATCCGCCCGTTATCACGGCAAGCTGGAAATCCGCCCGCTTCTGGGCACCGGAGACGCACCCGGAATTGACGATATCGGCCGGGCATTGGGATTGATCAAGCGCACGCTGCTGCTCTGGCTGATGATTCTCTGTGCAGGAGAATGGTTAATTGGACATCTTTGAGCAATCTGAACAGCCAGCCGCCCTGCATCATGGCGGACGCTTGCGGGCAGCCGCGGCCCGTTACGCTATTCCCCTGGAAAGCTGGCTCGATCTCTCCACTGGGATCAATGTCAATGGCTGGCCTGTCAGAACACCACCCGCCTCCACCTGGGTGCGCTTGCCTGAAGAGGAAGACGAGTTGAATGCCAGCGCGTGCCGCTACTATGGGGCGGAAGCCGTATTACCGGTCGCCGGCTCGCAGGCTGCCATTCAGGCCCTGCCGCAACTGCGCGCGGCATCGCATGTCAGTGTACTGAATCCCGGCTATGCCGAACACGCACATGCCTGGCAACGCAATCGGCATACAGTGACTGCCGTGACGCCAGCGCAAATCGATGCAGCCCTGGCAACCTCCGATGTACTGGTTATCATTCATCCCAACAACCCAACTGGCGACGTATTTTCAACTGCACAGCTGCTCGCCTGGCATGCGCAGCTCGCTGAACGTGGCGGCTGGTTGATCGTGGACGAGGCCTTCATGGATGCCACGCCCGAATCCAGCCTGGCTCCCCATGCATGGATGCCGGGTCTGATCGTATTGCGATCTTTAGGTAAATTCTTTGGACTGGCCGGTGCCCGGGTGGGCTTTGTGTGCGCCCACCCGCAATTGCTGACCAGGCTCAATCATTTGCTCGGCCCGTGGACTGTCAACGCACCGGCGCGCTGGATGGCGATAGCGGCGCTGCAAGATGACGCCTGGCACGAGCGAACCCGCCAGCGCCTGTTGCAGGACAGCCGGCGCTTACAGGCACTGCTGTGCCGGCATGGTCTGGTTCCTACCAGCGGCAGCGCTTTTTTTCAATGGATACGCACGGATCGGGCCGCTGAAATTTTTGCAGGGCTGGCTTCCCAAGGGATCCTGACCCGGCTTTTCAACCAACCGGACAGCTTGCGCCTGGGCCTGCCTGGTTCCGAGTCTGAATGGCAGCGGCTGGCCAGCGCGCTGGCCATGCTATAGCGCCGCAAACATCATATGAACAGCCAAACACTCATGATCCAAGGCACCACCTCGGATGCTGGCAAAAGCATGCTGGTGACCGCCTTGTGCCGTTGGCTGGCACGCCAGCAGATCCGCGTCGCGCCTTTCAAGCCGCAGAATATGGCACTCAACAGCGCAGTTACGATCGATGGCGGGGAAATCGGCCGCGCCCAAGCAGTACAGGCCTATGCCGCCGGACTGGTGCCGCATACTGACATGAACCCGGTATTGCTCAAACCCAGCACGGATAAGAATGCCCAGGTCATCATCCATGGCCAGGCGATTGCCACCATGGATGCAAGCGGTTTCCACAATTACAAATCGATTGCACGGACCGCCGTGCTGGCCTCCCACGCTCGGCTGGCCACCCAGTATGACAGGATTATTGTGGAAGGCGCCGGTTCGCCAGCAGAAATCAATTTGCGCGCAAACGACATTGCCAATATGGGATTTGCTGAAGCAGTCGACTGTCCGGTCATTTTGATCGCAGACATTGACCGTGGCGGCGTATTTGCTCATCTAGCCGGCACTTTGGCATTACTCAGCGAAAGTGAATGCGCACGCGTCAAGGGTTTTGTCATCAATCGCTTTCGTGGCGACATCTCCTTGCTGCAGCCCGGCCTCGACTGGCTGGCAGCCTACACCGGCAAACCGGTACTGGGCGTGCTGCCCTATTTTCAGGGACTGCATCTCGAAGCGGAAGACGCCTTGCCCCACACGCCCGGGCCGGTTATGGCAGACGAGTCTGATAGGCTGCAGGTGGTTGTACCGGTCTTGCCGCGCATCAGCAACCATACCGACTTCGATCCGCTGCGTCTGCATCCACGGGTCAATCTCCGCTTCATCGGACCTGACCAAACCCTTCCGCCAGCCGATCTGATGATTCTGCCTGGCTCCAAAAACGTGCGTGCCGACTTGGCATGGCTGCGCAAACAAGGCTGGGAAGTGGCCATCAGACACCACTTGCGCTACGGCGGTAAATTGATCGGTATCTGTGGCGGTTACCAGATGCTGGGAAAATGGATTCATGACCCCGAGGGGCTGGAAGACGATGCGGGCAGTACCCATGGCCTGGCACTGTTTGAGATGGATACCACCTTATATCCCGAGAAGCAACTGGGCAACGTGTGCGGCACGCTTGCCCATCAAGGTGCGGCAATGACCGGCTATGAAATTCATCACGGGGTGACTGTTTTCCAGGAAACCTACTCTCCGGCCGTCCATCTCGCGCAACGGACAGATGGCGCCTTGAGCGCAGATGGACAGATCATGGGCTGCTATCTGCACGGCCTGTTCGAATCGGCCGATGCGTGCCGCGCACTCTTGCACTGGGCCGGGCTGACTGATCACCCGCCAGCCCCTGATTACCAGGCCCTGCGCGATTCCGCGATCAATCGTCTGGCTGACGGTGTTGAACAGCATCTGGACACGAACCGCCTCTATCAGCTACTCAACCTACAAGGCATGGCCCATGACCGACAGCCATAAACTCCTGATACTGGGCGGTGTGCGCTCCGGCAAAAGCCGTCTGGCCGAGCATCTGGCGATCGAGAGCCGCATGCCGGTCACTTATCTCGCGACCGCCACCATCGGTGATGCCGAAATGCAGGCAAGAATTGACCTGCATCGCGCCAACCGCCCCGCTCATTGGCATGTAATCGAAGAGCCGCTGCGACTGGCAACAACACTCAGTCAATCCGCTGCAGCCAATCGTTGCCTTCTGGTCGACTGCCTGACGCTCTGGCTGACCAACCTGCTGTTGCAGCCCGACAGCAATATACTGGAGAACGAGATTGCCGCATTGCTGGCCGTCTTGCCAACCTTGCCTGGCCGCATCATCCTGGTCAGCAACGAAACCAATATGGGCGTCACACCTATGGGTGAACTGAGCCGCCGTTACTGTGATCAGGCAGGCAGACTGCATCAACTCGTCGCCCAACAATGCCAGCAAGTGATTCTGATGGTGGCCGGTCTGCCGCATACACTCAAGGGAGATCCACTTTGATCATTGACAGCACAGTCGACTGGTTGCAACACCCCCCTGCACCGGTGAGTGATCAATTTCGCCAGTCAGCCCTCCAGCATCAGGCGCAGCTGACCAAACCCCCCGGTGCACTCGGCCGCCTGGAGGAGATCGTGGTCCAACTGGCTGCGATGCAGCACACATTGCATCCCAATGTCGATCATGTACAGATTGCAATTTTTGCGGCCGACCATGGCATAGCCGCCGAAAATATTTCTGCCTTTCCCCAATCGGTCACCTGCGAGATGATCAAAAACTTTGCTGCCGGGGGAGCGGCCATCAATGTGCTGGCGCATGCCCTGGGTGCGCAGCTGGAGATTATCAACCTGGGCACCGTACACTCGACCGACAGGCTGAACGATGTCCGGCATTATCACCTAGGGCCCGGTACCGCCAACTTCCTGCATACTGCCGCGATGAGTGAACATCAGCTGGCCGCCGCGCTCAATGCTGGGCGCATCTCTGCCGAGCAAGCACAGGTCAATAAAAAGCAATTGCTGATTGTGGGCGAAATGGGAATTGGCAACACCACCAGTGCGGCCGCGCTTGCCAGCCTGTTGTTGAACATGCCACCGGCACAACTGGCAGGCGCTGGCACCGGACTGGATAGCACAGGCATTACCCATAAGGCGCAGGTCATCGAGCAGGCGCTGGCATTGCACACGCCGCACATACATACCCCCCTGGAAGCATTGCGCCGGGTAGGCGGGTTCGAGATTGCGGCATTGACAGGCGCTTATCTGCGTGCGGCACAACTGGGATTGCCAGTGCTGGTCGATGGCTTTATCAGTTCCGTTGCCGCACTCACGGCCGAACGGATTTGCATTGGCAGTAAGCGCTGGCAACTCTATGCCCACCAGTCGCCCGAAATCGGCCATGCCCATATCCTGCAGGCGCTCGATGCCAGGCCACTGATAGATTTGGGCATGCGCCTGGGCGAAGCCAGCGGTGCGGCCGTGGCGCTCAATCTGCTGCGCCTGGCTTGCGCCCTGCACAATCAAATGGCGACTTTCTCAGCGGCCCAGGTTTCGACCAAGCAACGATAATATGGTGACCCAAGCAACGATTGATTTGCTCAGGCATGGTGAAACCACCGGCGGCATGCGTTATTGTGGCAGTACCGATCATGCCCTGACTGAGACGGGGTGGCGGCAAATGTGGGCGAGTGTCGAGCGCACGCCCATGCAATGGCAGCATATCATCACCTCTCCCTTGCAACGATGCGCGCGGTTTGCGCAAGCCCTGGCCGAGCGCTGCGCAATTCCACTCATCGAGGAAGCGCGCCTACGGGAAATTCATCTCGGTGCCTGGGAAGGACGTTCGGCGGCCGAGCTGATGCTCACCGATGCGGCAGCGCTGGCAAGATTCTGGCAGAACCCGCTCGATCACCCGCCCCCTCAGGCGGAGCATCTGCTGGCTTTCAGGGCCCGCATTCTGGCGACTTGGCATGACATTCAGGTACGGTTTGCGGGCCAGCATATCCTGCTAGTCACCCACAGCGGCGTCATGCGCATGTTGGTGTGCCATATTCAGCAACGGCCCATGCAGCATTTGCTGGAAATCGAGGTGCCCTACGCCGCCATGAAAACGGTTGAGGTGATATGGCATGACAAGAGCTGCCAGGCGACACTGAAAACTGGTCATTCGGCATGATAGAGCCCTTTCTGATTGCAGTGCAATTCCTCACCCGGTTGCCGGTGCCGTTATCAGCCCTGCCGAAGGCAAAGGCCATCGGCTATTCCCTGTCGTTTTATCCCTTGATTGGCCTGCTGATCGGATCCTTGCTGAGTGGATTCGGCTGGCTATTGTGCGATGCCCCGCCCATGGTGGCGGCTGCGTTGTTGCTCGCTGGCTGGGTTCTGCTCACCGGCGGACTGCATCTGGATGGCCTTGCCGACAGCGCAGATGCCTGGATTGGCGGCATGGGCAATACCGAGAAAACATTGGCCATCATGAAGGATCCCAACTGTGGCCCGGCAGGTGTAACTGCCATCACGCTGGGACTGCTGCTCAAATTTGCTGCGCTGCACAGCCTGTTCATCAGCCAGGAATGGATTCCGCTGCTGTATGCCACCCTACTGGCCAGAACGCTGATACCGCTTCTGTTCTTAACCACCCCCTATGTTCGCAGTCATGGCCTGGGCACTCCACTGGCAGCCCAGCAACCCCGCCACTTGAACGTTCTCATTATCACTGCCACCCCTTCCCTGATGCTGTGGATGACCGGTTTCGGTTATTTTTGGCTGGTCATGACAGCCATTCTGGTATTCATACTTCTACGCGCAATGATGATGCAGCGTATTCAAGGCACAACCGGCGATACCGCAGGCGCATTGATCGAAGTGACGGAAACCGGTGTCTTGCTGGCAGCCGTTGTCTAATCGAAATTGGAGGAGGCTGACTGGCCTGAGACAGGCCTATTTTGCGATCTCGGCCCAATCGCAACAAATTATGAGTGCTTCCGAGTAAAATACGTCCGTGAGACACTGAGTCAATTCAAACGAGTCATCGCACAGCGTATAAAGCCATTCAAACGATTTGCCGCATCGACAAATTCCAGAATTACGGTGGCGCTATATATGCCGTGATGACGAATGCGTTCAGTATTTCCCTAAATTTGAGTTACTGATTAAAAATAACGAGGATCTTATTATGACGATTGCCCTGATTGCCTTTGATGGCTCCGAGAATGCCATGCGTGCCATTGAAAAAATGCTTGATACGGTCGATACCAGCACACTGCATGCGCATGTGCTCAATGTGTGCGAACCGATCAAAGTGAGTGAAGTCATTTTCAAAGACACCTTCGCGGACATGCAAGCCATTGACAAGGCGCGCAAGGAAGAGGGACTGGCTTTAATGGCAGCGGCAAAAGCGCGACTCGAAAGCGCCGGAATCAAGCATGATTTACATGTACGCTTTGGCGACCCTGCCGAAACCATTACCGAATTCGCGCGCACGCAGCAATGCAACTTGATCGTCATCGGCACTCGGGGCCTGGGTGCAATCAAGAACCTGCTGCTTGGATCAGTTGCCAGCAAGGTGCTTCATCTCACCGAAACACCGATCTTGCTCGTCAAGTAACGCGGCATATCTCTGCTGACAGCAGGGTAAAATCTGGATTCGTGAGTTGGGCACTTATTGGCACGCTACTATCATGCTTGATCTGCCCAATGATGGGCTGAGCGATTTTTTTGGGATGCACTGCTTGATGTTTGGGCCACATGGCAATTCTGCAACTAGCTAGGCCTCTCCCCACGCCACGGCAGTTTGCCTGCACCCACAAAACCGCATAAGTTGTTTGGCTCAACTGACAAATCCAGGTTGAATTTGGAAAACATCGGCCAACAAGGGGCTGACCTTGGGCACCGCAGCCAGACCCAGACAATGGGCCAGGCGATTGACACGATACTGCACCTCGGCATCATCGGTGGGTGGAAACATATGCGCTATGTAGGGCTGGTAATTGGCCGTGCCAGGAATATGGCGGCTGATGCCCGCAACCAACCGGCGCCCGTATAGAACCAGCCGGGCTGCAGTCAATTCCGAACCCTCCACGTCGCATGCCAGCAATGGTTGAAGAGCGTCCAGAATACGTTCGCTGGCCAGTTCAGGTGCATCAAAAGTCGCCAGCGCCCGATTCAGCAGCGCCCGGCGTGCAGGATCCTCGATCTGATCACGAAAGCTGCCAGTCCGGTCCTGGATACAGGCCGCCACCCGGTCTGCCAACTCAGCGATATTTCTGGCTTCGAGACTGATGCCGTTAGGCAAAGGATGATCATACTGGTCCGAAACCACTGGCCGGTAGGCAATGGCCGGGCACTCAAGCTGACAGGCTTCGATAGCAGTGGTGCAGCCATTGTGGATGACCGCATCGGCTGCCATCAACCAGGGCACGACATTACCCTCGCGGTCGATCGCCAGATTGGGCAAACCTGCGGCCAATTCATCCCACACCGCGCGGTTTTCACTCGGGTGTGGGCGCAGCACGAAACATGTACTGGGCAATGCCCGGATGAGGTCAGGCAGGGTTGCCAGGAAAGCGTTATAGAGCTCCCACTTATGGCGCGCAAACCCAGCGCGTGAATGCCCGGATCCCCCTTCACGCAGCCACTTGAGATGGCGATTCTGGCGCGGCTGGTAGTGATTGACACGCGAGAAATTGGTATTGATCAGAACAAAACGCCCATGCCGCTGGCGGATCGCATTCAGCTCATCGTCAAAACAGTTGCGAAACACTGGGCGCAACAAATCCGTACGCGGATTACCGGCCAGTGCGATCGGGGTATCTGAGTAATCGGGGTGGTCCCGCCAAGCCGCCGCATTGGCTTCACCCCACGCTATCAGCAGCGAAGGGAGATTCAAGTTGGGACCGTGAATTTTGGTGCGCCAATATATTTCTGGCGAAGCCCATACCAAGCCCTCTTCATCCCAGACCGCCAATTTGTGGCCCAGCAGCTTCGGCATGGCTAGGCTTAGCCGGCTGCGCCCGGTCAGGCTCTTTCCCACATATACCGCTGGATCGAACCGGTGCAGATTGAGATCGATCGGTTTTTTACTGCCCACGACACTTGTAATGCCGCGCGCGGCCGCTAGCACGGCCAACAGCAGCTTGGCATCCAGTTCGCGTGAGCGCGTTTCACAAGGCAAGATCAACCAGCGCATGAATTATCAATCCAGGGGAACTTGTAAAAACCTGTTATTCTAGCATAATGGGTCGGCCAGAATTCCACACGCCAGTCTCAGAAAACCGTTGGTTCAGCTGCATTTTTTCTTGAATGCATCCGGTTGGTCCGATAAAATGCGCCCTTTTATACTTCGGCATGGCATACGGCGGGTGCCATCTGACACTGCCATTCAGCAGCTTTCATTGGCATGGAAAAATGATTGAAAGCTGGGCTGTTTATAAAATTCTCTTTAACTGATAAGTCCCTAACTGGCAAACTCCCCCCTGCCAGAGCATCTCGCTCGTTTGCTGCAGTTGTTTGCCCACCTAAATGATGAAAGCCCTGTTTTTTCTACGGCATTACAATGATGTGGACCATATCACCCCGGTTATTACGCGTTGGGTTGAATCCGGCAATATATGCGATGTGGTGCTGATCGGGTTCGACCGCTTCCAGCACGATTATCGCATCGCGCATCTCAGCCAATACGCATCTGTCAGGCTTGCGCATATCCGGGATGTGATTTCGGGCCCGCTCTACCTGGCCTGGCGTCTGCAAATGGTGCCGGTACTGAATACCTTTCACCGGTCCTCACTGAAAGCGTCTGTAGAGGTGGTCAACAAACTCTGGCCAAAGAGAAGAAGGGAAGCGCTATGGCGGCGGGTCAGCCGGCAGCTGCTTGACCGCACTTTCGGTCATGACGGCCGTGGCGTGATCGCATTCGACTGGGTTGAACGCAACACGACCATCGCCACGGAATGGATAGAAATACTATTGACCATGGCCCGGGCGCGGGGATTATCAACGGTATCGCTTCCGCATGGCGACAGCCCGCATGCCAATCGGCTCATTCGGCGCAATGAGCGGCGGCCGGGACCGGACCCGGTATTTTCGGCTGCTGCCATGTTCGATAAGGTCGTCGTACCAAATGAACTATGCGCCACCCGTTTCCGCCCCTTTATGAAACATGAAGACGTGGTTGTACTGGGCTCGCCGCGTTACTGCGACGAATGGCTGACCCGGTTAGCGGATATCACGCCGCCATCGCCCCTGGTGCGTGACGACAGCCGGTTCAAGATGGTGCTGTTCCTTCGCAAGGCGACCTTTACCACTTTCTGGGAAGAAGTTGGAATCGTCATTCATATGCTGGCGGATTTTCCGGACCTGGAATTGGTCATCAAGCCACATACCCGCGGAGGCTGGCAACAGCGGCTGACATGGGACCGCTCGATCCGCCGCCGCGCCAATGTCCGCATTGCCGACAGCAATCTGCATTCGCCACACCTCATCGACTGGGCGGATGCCATCATGGATGTGGCCACATCCGTCTCATTCGAAGCGGTTAAACTGAACAAACCGGTATTGGCCGCCGACTATTTGCACGCCGGCCGCTCGGTCGTTGCCGACTATATGCCAGAAACCGCCCTGAATTGCCGCGATGATGTTTACTATAAAACCGAGGCTTTGCTACGCAATGGCGGCAAGAATTTCTATAACACTGCCAACCGCCAACGATTTATTCATGAAATAATCGATCAGGGCAAGCCAGACATACTGCTCCGCTATGTGCAGTTTCTATCCCGGGAAACTTGAAATGAACAATTACGTACAACGTTTTTTACTGGAAAACCTGGATATTCGAGGTGCCATCGTGCATCTTGACAGCGTATGGCAGCAAATGCTGCAAGACCGTCATTATCCCGCGCCTGTCATGCAGCTGCTGGGGGAAATGAGCGCAACCACACTGCTGCTGGGAGACAATCTCAAACAACCTGGGCGCTTGACTGTCCAGCTGAAAGGCAATGGACCCGTCTCCATGCTGGTCATCGATTGCAACGAAAGTCTGCGTTTACGCGGCATGGCAAAATACGCTCCGCCCATCACAGCACAACCGGTACCCGATTTACTGGGCCATGGCCAGCTGGTTCTGACGCTGGACATGGCATCGATGCGTGAAGCCTATCAGAGCATAGTGCCGCTCGATGGTGAAACGGTTGTCGAAATTTTTGAACATTATTTCCGGCAATCCGAACAACTGCCTTCCCGCCTGTTTCTGGTCACCTCGGATGACGCCATTTTCGGCATTCTCCTGCAAAAACTGCCGGCCGCTGATCAGCTGGATCCGGATGGCTGGACGCGTGCTGGCATACTGGCGGCAACCGTGCAGGAGCAAACCATGTTCAATCAGACTGCCGAAACAATACTCTCCAGCCTGTTTGCCGAAGAAGCTGTACGTATTTTTGACGCACGTACCGTCAACTATGGCTGTCAGGATGATCCAGCCAAAATCTACGGAATGTTGCAATCACTCGGCCGCGAGGAAATCAACGCCATTTTGCAGGAACATGGAGAAGTTGTCGTACACGACGATATTTGCAACAAGGAATATCGCTTTGATGCACTGACCATCGATGCCATCTTTCGTGAAGCCGGGCCAACGGTACATTGACGATATGCCTCTATATGATTGCCGCTAATACATGCATGCGCCACTCGCCACTGCAACTCATTCAGCAGGCTGTCGATAAATGCTTTCGGAAAAATACTGGCCAGTCACGCCCCCAGGAGGATGGAGTGAATTTCCACGCCATAGCGGCGCACCAAATCCTGCTTGGCTTGTTTATAGGCTTCACTCTCACCTTTGTGGGTAGTGCGATCCACGTAGCGGCGGGCCAGTTCTTCGGTAATGACATCCAGAAACAACTCGGCCAGCAATAACCGCGCTCCATCCTTGAAATGCCCCTGCCCGTTCAGATACAGGCGGACTGTGGGTGCTTCGGTATTGATGAGTATCATGCGATCCTCGATACTATAAACAGCCCTGTCGACATCATTGTTAAGGTTCTTGAGCGCGTACCCCCTGAACAAATCCGTAGTATTATCCATCGCCCAGGGGTTGCGAGGTTTCCCGGATGGATTGCCATGACCTTTACCGGCCGCATTCTCCGCGATGATGACTTCGCACGCAGCGGAATAAGGGCCACAGTTGACTTGTATTTTTCCACTGGCACCGATTTCTGAACCGGTCACCGTCCATTCCAGGCGGCCATCATCGGCCAGCTCTACCACGCTCAGTGCTTCCATCGCAGGCCGGATCGAAACACTTTCTGGCAACGCATAACTGAAAGACAGGATATCCTGATCCATCAGCCGGCTGCGGTCTGCCCGCATGACTACATGAAAAGCATGTCCTACTTGCCGGTAATAAAACGGTGTGCCAAAACGCAGTACCGCTGGCTGCCCTGTTCCAAAAGATCGATACTGGCCTGAACCGGTGCCGGGGGGCAGGATGATTTTCAGCTCATGGCTGGCGATCTGATTCACCCGTTGCAGCAAGCGCTCAATCAAGTTTTGGGTTCGCCTGGAAGTGGTGGCGTGATCAACATGGCTCAGCCTGATCTGCTCTCTTTTGACAACATCGGCTATCCTGTGGCTGACGGCATCGGCAAAAGCGGCTACAAACGGCTCTTTCAGATTGAGCCCCTCACGTTCATCGCTGATCACGGAATGGCCGCTGGCCAGCATTTCGGCCAAAGCCGGACAGATTACGCTGCCAAACAGGTACTCGGTACCCAATTGATTTTCGAATTGAAAGAATTGGCAATCAAAAACCGCCGTGCCTGAAATCACCAGCAGCCCATTGGTGCGCTCATCGCCCTTGAGAACCAGGTCGGTATGGCTCGCCTTTTTCAGGGTTAATGAATACCAATAGCTGCACGCCTTGTACATGAAGCTGCCCTGTTCCTCGGGACCAATCAGCAGCTCCGACTCTGGCTCTTTATATTTCAGCTGGAGGCTGGTTCGGTGCCTGCCTTTCTTGCTCAGATTGATTATCTCGACTGTCCGGCGCTGCAGAATGTCTCTCAAATAAATATTATTCGTGATGGCAGTCACCAGAGAGGCAAAGTAAGGAATATTGGTTTGCGGGTTATCGACCACGATATGCACCCGCGTGCCATTGCTGTCTAGCGGGATGCCCAGGCGCAAATAATCTTTCTCCTCAGCCGACCTGTCCTGGTCCCAATCCTCAAACAGGTACTGGCCATCTTCGGCGCGAAACAAGTCCACCCTGCTGAGCATGCCCGCCTGCACCGATTCAATCCAGCCATATCCCAGCCCATAGATGGCCTGCTTCAGGCCGCGCCCAAAGAACCCCCTGCCACCCGCCTCGCCACGGGCCATTTGGCTATGCGCCCCGCCATAAGACAACACCGCATGGATTTGAGGAAACGACATGCCCTCGGCATGATCGCAAACCGTCAACAGTGCACCATTCTGGTGCCGTTCGTAACTGATAATGATTGTGTCGCTGATGAGCGGGCCAGCATGCTCAAGGCGTGAATAGCTGTCATCACTGTTGGTAATGAGCTCCACCAGCGCTTTCTCGATTGAAGCGAAGCGGCGTGAATCGATGTCAATGACGCGCTGATCTACAGGTAATACTGAAACAGCCATGGCGACCGTCCTTTATATGCCTAAAAATGCTCAAAGCTCGGTGCTCAATCCATAGCCCTTGAGCCTGCTCATCCTGCTTGATCGCCATATCAGTCTCCGCCAAGCCGTTTCCCGGATGAAATCGCGTAGGCGGATGAACGGAACAACAGGATCGGGTCATTGGCCGGTGCGATGCCATCTGTCATCACAAGCGGATCGAAATTGATTTTTTCACATGCCGCGCCTTTCTGTGGCATCGCCGAAGTGATGGTCAATGTACCGATCTTGAGTGTTTCTCGATCTTCGGGCCATGACAGGGTGGGGTTGTCCTCAGGATCGCCGGGTTGGCCGATCGTCAGAATCATGTCCCAGCGAACCGGGCCGAGCCTGACTCGTTCAATCAGCTTTTGCTCCAGAAAATCCGGCGGCAGGCGGTTGATCTCGTCGTCGGATAGCCGTTTTTCCCCGTCCTGCGGCACAAAGCGCCAGCGAACCAGGGTTGACTGTTGCGCATCATTAATGAACTTAAAGGCATGAATACCAAAGTAGCTGCTGTTGCTCCAGCTGACCGGCGGGTTGTGACTGGCCAGGAAATCGGCCTGCGGCAAGCTGTCGGGATGATTTGCCCGGAATCGCTTGATTTTTTCCGGATCGGGTTTGCCGGTGGCTGGGTCCGGTTGCTTGGCGACAATAGCATTCAAGAAAGTCTGAGGCGTCGCCGCACCAAAAACCGGTGTGTTGAGCATGGTCATATGCTGCAGGCCGCCATCCGGCAGCTTGATCTGCAATGCCATGCCGCGTGGCGTTCTGGCAGTATCCGGTATTTTTGGGTTACCACCAGGCAAAGAGAAACGCGCCACCACCGGCAGAGGCTTGCCTGAAAACAACGGGGAACGGGTATAAGCCCGCGCGCTGGGCAAACCCACAAACTCGCCAGCCGCGCAGGTGCCCTTGATGTGATTGCGGCGTTCACCCGGATGTACGCCAAAGGTACGTTCCATTGCGGTTGTCACCCGTTCAGCCGTGACTGCCTGCTCCGCTGCCAGGCAAAAAGGGGTGGTGAGCAGCAGGAACCCACCTAACATCCAACCTGATAAATGCTGTTTCTGAACAAACATATCAGCTCCTTTTGAGGCTAAATCAATCGGTCACGGCCCTGGAATGGCCACCCATCACATCAATCAGGCCATTCAGACCCGCACAATCTCAGGCTTGAGAGAATACGAGATCATCAGCAGCTCTTCTCTTTCGCGCTGGCCGACATTGTGCGCATCCAGCGCTTCCATGATGTCGTCGAGCACGGCAACAAACTCTTCCTCGCTGATATTCATGCCACGGTGGGCCGTCAGCATATCGCGCCCGGTGTATGTCTGTGGCCCGCCCGTACCCGAGCAGATAAACTCGGTCACCAGACGGATAACATCATCCCGATCACTGGCCGCGTAGCGTGTCTGGATAGTCCTGTTGCTCTGATGTTTGTCGAAAATAGTCGTAGCGAGCGCCCGGATACGTTCCTCGCCGCCCAGCCGCTCGTAAAGCGTGGTTTCGGACATGGTTCTTCTCCTCTTAATAGTATTTGTCGCGTCTAAATAAAATAAAGCAAATACGTCGTTAAGGAAAGAGGGGAAATGGAATCCGGGTTAAACAACAACTCGATATTGAGCCAAAAGCTGACTGGATTGAGCCATGCGAACAGATTACAAGTTGGACAGGCAGTCTGACATAACTATTACCTTACCGCCCTTTGCGGCGTTCTGAAAATGATAAAGATGGCCACAAAGGGCAACGTCCCC
>NZ_JBEUDO010000038.1:0-26282 GCF_050584665.1 Nitrosomonas sp. ANs5 | reverse complement strand
GCTGCTCACTTTTAATATACAAGGGTGCACTTGTGCACCGGTTTTTGTTATGCGAGGCGATTTGCTGACATCGATCAGAGTATTTGACTACCGTTTTGCGAGCTGCGGAAGTGGTGCGGCAACCCAGCCCAACGTAGACCTGGACTTGGTGCTGGCTGCCTTACCCGGCAGATAGCAGGAGAAATTGTCCAATGACCGGACCAGTCTCGAATGGTCAAATAATTTTATTGCGTGACGATAGATGTAATATTCCAATCGAGTCAGCTGCGGGTAACTATTTGAGAAGGTGTCCGGAGCCGGCAGCTGGCATATCAATACGCATCAGGGAGGGCGGCGCATGCAAAACAATTTTATGAAAGCACTGGAACATGTGCTGGTGCATGAAGGTGGATGGGCCGATCATCCCCGGGATTCTGGCAGTTTATCAACGTTATTTTGGTGCCGACAAGGATAAAGCAGCGCTGCGTACAATCAGCGATGCCGAGCTGCAACATATTTATCGCAAGGGCTATTGGCCTGACCGTAATCCCGGTCAAAATAAGCGCGACGGATCTTATGATATTTCAATTGATCTGTGCAGTTTCAGCGTGGTGCATAATTCCACCCTGCATGCATTCGGTGGCGGCGCAGCTACATTTAAAATATCGGGCTGGGAATTGCTCATCAGCATAGCGGATAGTGGCTGATCGATCAGCGTTAATGTCACTTGCCCATTCGCGCTGTGTGAAGATGCTGTTCTATTTGACGCAGCGCGCGATGATTGATACTTTGCCGTTATTGGCAGCTGCTGTCTGGCTGATCAAATATGTTGACGAAGTTCAAATTTGGAGAAACGACATGTCATTAAGAATCAACGATATAGCACCGGATTTTACCGCCAATACCACGATGGGCACCATCCGTTTTCATGAATGGATCGGTGATCAATGGGCAATATTGTTTTCACACCCCAAGGACTATACGCCAGTCTGCACCACTGAGCTGGGTTATATGGCGGGTATGGCATCCGAATTCGCCAAGCGCAACTGCAAGATCATTGGTCTGAGTGTGGATCCATTGGATAGCCACACTGGCTGGCTCAAGGATATCGAGGAAACACAAGGGCACGCGGTTAACTATCCGCTGATCGCGGATACGGATCTGACGGTTGCAAAACTTTATAATATGTTACCGGCTGATGAGGAGGGTTCCGCCGAAGGCCGGACAGCCGCGACCAATGCCACGGTGCGTTCGGTATTCATCATTGGTCCCGATAAAAAAATCAAATTGATGCTGACTTACCCCATGACGACCGGGCGTAATTTCGATGAAATACTGCGGGTACTGGACTCCATGCAGCTGACCGCGCAGCACAAGGTCGCCACGCCCGTCAACTGGAAGAAGGGAGAGGATGTGATTATTGTCCCTTCGGTTTCGGATGATGAAGCCAAGCAGATGTTTCCGCAAGGCTGGGAAACGATCAAGCCATACCTGCGTAAAGTCAAGCAGCCGGGTTCCTGAGATTCTTTGTTGCCACGGGTGTAGGGTACGCTTGCACACCCTACACACTGCGGCATATCAATCCGCCGTCCATACAGGTGAGGCCGCTGGTGCTGGTTGATATATTGTGGGAACCACGAATGGTCACGAATGGTGAGCGGTAGCCCAGGTGTACAACAAAGATGCAAGCTGCTTGCTACTGGTGCTGTTATTCCGATCGTCACCGGTATCAGCGAAGTGGTTTGATGACGCTTGCGTGACTTCCGATAAGCTCCGCCTATCTGGTTGCCAAATGCTTTGCCATTCAACCCATTTTCACGGCAATATGCCGCCTGTGACAAACCACTGGCCTGTCATGCTTGGATGATAGGGTGTGCCCGTTGTCATGAGTTATGCTATTGGAATCTAGAGCTTTATCTTCGTGCCCAGTACCTGCAGGAATTTGGCCAACCAGTCAGGATGGGCGGGCCATCCCGGAGCGGTGACCAGTTTGCCGTCAATATGTGCTTGATCCATTGGAAGATCCAGATAGTTTCCGCCAGCGGACACAATGTCAGGTGCCAGCGTTGGATAAGCTGAACATGTTTTTCCCTGGATAACAGCCTCCTAGGAGTTGCGCGCCATGGCAAATGGATGCAATGGGCTTGTCCGCTTGCGCCAGCTGCTGCACTATGTTGATCACTTTCTCGTTCAGGCGGATATATTCAGGTGCGCGGCCGCCGGGAATAACTAATGCATCGTAGTCTTTAGCCTTGATCTTGCTGAATGTCGCGTTTAGTGTGAACAGGTGGCCAGGTTTTTCGCTGTAGGTCTGATCTCCCTCGAAATCATGCACAGCCGTGCGTATGGTTTCGCTTGCCCGCTTATCGGGGCAGACGGCATGGACGACCCATATGCCCCACCATCGATAGTGCCTGGAACGGCACCATGACCTCGTAATCCTCCACATAATCGCCGGCCAGCATCAGAATTTTCTTTGCGCTCATCAAAAACTCCTTCGGTCGTATTATAAGAGTCGTTTCTTGCACCATCGGATATTGTATCGATGGATTGCAATCTATGCACTGCCTCAATCGATTGAGGCTGATTTCTCATGGCAAGATGGGCGTGTGGTTCCTGAAACTTAACTCCCAGCCGCACAGCGTCGTGGTGCGACAATTTGTCACATTCCAATAAGAGTAGATTGTCACTACAATTCTCTCACGTCAATATGCCTATAACGAAATAAGAATTATATCTTAGTTATATAGAAGCGGCATATGCTCTGAGTATGTCTGTACACATGTTGTTATTGACATGACTTTCAGTAGAAAGCTGGTCTGAGCGTGATGGGTTGTTCGCCGGGTAGGGCATGACGTGAATTGATATCTTCCGTGGTTGCAGGGTGGTGAATTTATTCAAGAGGATTGTACGATGGGGCAAAAGAAATTATGGGTTGCGTCAGGGTTGAGCGGGTTGCTGGTGATGGGGATGGGTGCCTTTTCCGTGGCTCAGGCAGCCGCTGAACTCACGCCACTGGAAGAACTGGGTGAAAAGCTTTTCATGGATGCGAATCTGTCAGTGAATCGTACCCAGAGCTGCGTCAGTTGTCATGATCCCGATACGGGTTATACCAGTCCCGATTCCTGGGTGAATCAGGGCGGCGCAGTGATAGAGGGAGCGATACCGGGTCGTTTCGGTAATCGGAAACCGCCCTCAGCCGCTTATGCTGGAGACAGCCCCGTGTTGCACTACGATGAGACCGAGCAGGCCTGGATTGGTGGCATGTTTGGGGATGGCCGTGCTACCGGCTGGGTACTCGGTGACCCCTTGGCAGAACAGGCCCAAGGGCCTTTTCTGAATCCACTCGAGCAGGCACAGCCTGGTGCGCGTCAGGTGATTATTCGTGTCGCACATTCTGATTACGCCGATCATTTTGAAGCCGTTTGGGGAACGAAGTCTCTGGACGCAGTGAAAAACGTCGATGGTAGTTATGAGCGTATTGTTCACTCAATTGCCGCTTACGAGCGCAGCGTTGAAGTCAGCCCTTTCAATTCCAAATTCGATCTGTTCTGGGATAACGCACGGGTAACCGGCAAGGACATTACCAGAATCACCGCTGCCGGATTACCTGCTGGTATGGGTGGCGGTGGCATGGGCGGTGGCGGTATGGGCGGCAATGCCGAAAATAACCCTGCCCGTTGGGAGCACTACCGTGGCCTGGGTCTCAGCGATATCGAACTGCAGGGCCTTGCGGTCTTCAATGATCGGGCCGGTTGTGCAGAATGTCATACCTTGACACCGGGGTCAGCCGGTTATCCGCTTTTCACCGATTTTCGCTACCACAATATCGGCACGCCGAGAAACCCGGAAAATCCATTTTATACGATGCCAGAAGAATGGAATCCTGATGGGGAGAGCTGGGTCGACAATGGTCTCGGTGAATTCCTGAAGAATGCAGGTTATCCGCCTGAAGTATATGAGCCGGAGATGGGCAAGTTCAGAACGCCAACTTTGCGGAACGTGGATCTGCGGCCCTCAGAAGATTTCGTGAAAGCCTATGGCCACAATGGTTTCTTCAAGTCACTAGATGGAATGGATGGCATCATTCACTTTTATGCCTGGCGCGCGATGATGGACAATCCTGCCATGAATCCCAATCCGAATATGTTCCCCGCACCGGAAGTGGACCGGAACCGGGCTGTCATGCAGCCATTTGGTTTCGGGGTGGATGGCGGGAGGTTGCTTGCCTTCCTGAAAACCCTCTCGGATGGCTATTTTGAACGATAATATGCTGATATCTCAGCTGCTTGTACGGCAGTAGTCGTTGTGGTGCTGCCGTATGGTTAGAATGCATCATTTTCCTCCTGGGCAGGGGCGGGCAGTTACCTTATTCAAGATTGACGCGCTGTTTCTTGATCGTTCCTGCCCACTCAAGATTGGCAAAATTTGCGTTTATTCACTTTTATGTGCCAACCGATGGGCATGGGATTCCCAGTTGACACCATCGAAAGAAACGATTCTCACGCGCCTGGGCCAGTTTTTCAGGCATCTCAGGTTGATATCGATACCATTCGGATTCGAACGCGGCACATAAAATGATTTGATGCCACAAATGCGGCAGAATTTGTGTTCGGCGATTCCGCTGTTGAATTTGTAAGTCGATAACTGCTCCGCGCCCGACAGCAGTCTGAAGTGACGCCGCGGGACAATCAGATGCAGGTAGCCGGTCATCCGGCAGACTGAACAATTGCAATCCTCAACCTCCACTTCGTCATCCGCTTCCACCTCGAATGTGACTGCCCCGCAATGGCATCCACCCTGATAAAGCATTTGCTGGTCTCCTGATCGTATGTAAACCTGATTGTCATCATGAAGTGAGGTATATTCTTTCTCACTACTAATTGCTTCTTGCTACTCGCAACCAGGATATTAGCCGCTTAAGAACATCCAGTCAAGCCATTCCTTGCTTATTCTTGCTTAATTATATATTATCCAGCCTGTAAATATTTATAAGGCTGCGAGTAGCGAAATGAGTAGGCTGCAAAAGCTAACGCTAGATCAAATCAAGAACACACCAGCCAAGGCGAAGCAATACGGAATCAGCGACGGCGGCGGCCTGACTCTATTGATCTTGCCTACCGGTTTGAAATACTGGCGCTTCCGTTACCGATTCAAAGGCAAGGCCACAATGATCAGCCTAGGCAGACTGGCCGACCCTGTAACCAAATCCCACTTGACAGAAGTGCGTAGAAAGCACCAGGAGAAGGTTAATTTGCTTGCCCGAGGCATTAACCCAGCCCACAAGGAAAAACCCGTAGAATCGGCCATTAAAGAAGCTCCCGCGCCATTGTCATTTGAGGCCGTGGCGCATGAGTGGTGGAAGAAGTGGAGCAAGAATAAGAATGTAAGGCATACCCAGCAAACTATGTACCGATTACAAAAACGCGCATTCCCATTAATTGGACACATGCCAATAACAGAAGTAAGGCGACCGCATATCATCGAAGCACTGCAGGCATGTGAAAGGGATTCACGACTACAAGCCCGGCGGCTGTGGGATGATGTTAGAAATGTATTCCGCCATGCCTACATAAAGGAATATATACCAGCGTCACCGCTACTCGATGTGAAGCCCGCCGATTTACTCATATACGAAAAAAAACCAGATGTAACTAACTTCCCAAGAGTAGGCGCGGAGCAGTTGCCGGAATTAATGCGAGCAATCAAGGGCTTAGATAGTTTTTTTGTGAAAAGAGGGCTGCTGTTATTGGCACTGACGGCAACCCGGACGGGCGAGCTTATCGGAGCCAAATGGGAAGAAATCGATTTCAATGAAAAGTTGTGGGAAATACCAGCCGCCAGGACAAAGAAGAGCAGAACTCACTTAGTGCCGCTAAGCACCCAAGCCCTTTCAATATTGAGCGAACTTCACGAGTTCAAAATATCAGAATACATTTTCCCAAACAGCCGGGATCGTAGCCGCCACATGGCCCATTGTTCAATGCTGGCGGCCCTATATCGGCTTGATTATAAAGGGATTATGACCGCGCACGGGTTCCGTGGGATATTCAGCACAATGGCGCATGATTCGCTGTTGTTCCCGCACCAGGTAATACAGAAAGCGCTATCTCACCTACTAGGGAATAGCACAGATAGATCGTACGACGAAAGCGAATATTTAGAGGAACGGCGGAAGCTGCTTCAATGGTGGGCGAATCAGTTAGATACTAAATCATCCGGTTAAAAAATACTGCTACGCATAAAGCGTTTTAGCCTAGTGTAAAATGATTAACTTCAACTAAACGAAAGGAGCAAAACAGATGGGAGACATTAGGAAACATCGTGGAATACAGCCGCACCCAAGCATTCAAGTATTGGAGAACGATCCACATGGAAAGTCCAGACTGGGAGAGGTTGAACCATTCCTAGGGATGGACAAGACCACATTCACGTCATTCGTGAAAGCTGGAAAAGCACCACAACCGATACGACTATCTACCCGAATGATTTTCTATCGCAATCACGAGATATTAGATTTTATTCGTCATCCAGAGAAATGGGTTTTGGGTATGGACGAAAATGGAAATGCCATGACCCAAAAAGATTGATGTCATGGCATTGGAGATGCTAATACATTAATACTCTTGATCGGTTTAGGGTTCACGGCCCTGGCCGATCTTTTTTCACGTTAGAAAAGTAAAAATCCTATCTTCACAGATAGAAGCAGCTTTTTTAATTTCTGACAAAAAAATAGCCGCTTGCGTAAATATATATCAATATTGATTAAGAAGCAATATAAATTAACGCATGCGGCATAGAACAAGGAATCACAAAATTATGCTGCATTATACCACTTGTCACGAAGCCGCACACCATTATCTTGACTTCGGTCTTAAAGTCATCCCGATCCACCCCGCAGAAAAAAAGACAGCCGTATATTGGAATGAGTGGCTTTCTAATCTTTCGCATGAATCCATAGACGAACATTGGGAGGTACACCCCAGCCATGAGTTAGGCGCTATTGTCGATAGCGGTCTATTCATCGTCGATGCCGATGCCCCGGAATCATTAGCCCACTTGCTGGAGATTGAGAAGGCGCTAGGGGTTACACCTAACATGACCCACAAGACCAGCAAAGGCGAGCATCATTTTTTTAGGCGTGCTGCTGGCACTTATGCAGTGGTGAAGTCGTACTCGACAGCAGCTCGACCCGAGGCGCTAGACATCCGCACGGGTAGAAGCGATACCGAAGGACGATCTATGATTATCCTCCCACCTTCTAGCGGCAAGGAGGTACTGTTAGCTGAGGCTGATTCAGTAGGCGAACTGGTGGAAGTCAACCAGGAATTCATTGATGCAATATTCAAGCATAACGGCGAGCAGCCACCAAGACCATTTGAAACCAAGGCAGCAGATCAAATACGCAAGGAAGCCAGTCAATCCGAAGCAGCGGAGATAGTTAGCTATATCACCCCCGATCTTGGCTATAACGACTGGTTGAAGGTATTGATGGGACTGCACCATGAATTCCAAGGCAGCGAGGTAGGGTTAGCCATAGCCGACCAATGGAGCAGCCAAGGAAAAAGCTACCCTGGCACAGAAGAGATCGAATATAAATGGCGATCATTCACTGTTGATGCAAGCAGTCCTACCACCTTCAAAAGCATTTGCCGGCTGGCCGAGTTAGCAGGCGCAAATTTAAGCGAGATAGCGAGAAAGCATAAAGGAATCAAATTTGAATCCGTCGCCGATGACTTCGAGGAAGTGGAGGATGAGCAGGAAACCATCGCGCCGACGATAATACTACCGGGTGCGCTAGGAATGCTCCAAAAGTTCATTTATGGCGCGATGATCTACCCGGATATGGATGTAGCAGCTATTACAGCCATGGCGGCGATGTCGAGCTATACGCAGAACAGATTCACCGTGAAGTCCCTATTTGGCCCGCTGACACTTAATGAATATTATATTCTCATGGCGGGAACAACCTTCGGGAAGGAATCACTCAGGAAAGCATTGGAAAGCCTGAACAATGAGCTTAGGAAGCAGCTTTACAAGGGTTATGCTGATTCAGCAGGTACCCCGACACCAGTTCTAGGAACATCTGTTCATTGCTCGCTTCCAGCTTCCAAGCAAGGATTGCACCAATTTCTTGAAGAAAACCGATCATTGTTCTTCATGTCGGATGAGTTCGCGGAATGGCTAGCGCAAGCAACCACCGGCGGCAACCCTTACAGGCAAGAGTGTGTAGGGCACCTGATGGAGGCATACACCAGAGGAAACGGGACGCTATCCGCTCCAAAATCTGTCACGACTAAATACGATCCAGTGAACAGCCCGCGGGTAACGATATTCGCCACCACGACCGGGGAGCGGTTAGCCGAGGCGCTGACGTTATCTCAAGCGGAGTCAGGAACATACAACAGAATGGTAATGTTCGTAGCGAAGCGGAAGGTGTCCAAGCGATATGAGGGGTTTAATTTAGAGCCTAGTCAGGAGCTTATAGACTTCTTCTCTTGGATGCAAACCCTAACAGAGGCAGATTCGGAAATATGCCTTGACGATGAAGCCCGCGAATTTTACAAGCATCACGATGCAACTGTAATGGAGCCAATAAAGAGCAAGGACAACCTGTTAGGAGGCCGACTGTCAGAACAGGCCCTAAAACTGGCAGGAATGCTTGCATTAAGCGATAAGGTTACCCTCATATCAAAAAAACATTTGAAGCTCGCCTACGAGATCAGGACGGCCATTTACAACGATACTAAGTTACATCTGGATAGCAACGGCGCTCTTTCCGATGAGGATGTAACCGTGAAGGCGTTTAATCAGATAAAAAACGCAGTGGCTAAAAAAGGGAGCCTTCCACTTGCTCACTTGGTCAATCATTCCCGAGCTTACAAGAATCTCACGCAGTTCCAAAGAGATAAAACGCTGGAATCACTTGTTAAGTATGAATACATTAAATTCGTGCAAAACCCAAAAGGCGGGAAGCGAATTTTTTATATTGGTGACTTCTAGGTGTAGGCGTGTAGACAAGATGTAGACAAAAAGTGTCTACACCTCAAAACCCGCATGGATAAAGGTTTTAATATATATATTATATATAGATGTAGACATGTAGACATAGGTATCCCCCCCCTTGCATTTATATGAGCCGATGGGGGTAAAACTGGGTGGGGGACACCCCCCCGTCTACACGTCTACACCTACCCTCAAACCACCCTCAAACCCGCATGGATAAAGGGACTGGAGGTGTAGACAGAGGTGTCTACACAACCCGTCTACACGTAGACAAACGCCTACAGTAAAAACAGCCCGGCAAAAATCAGTAGCATGGTCGGCTGCGGATTGTTGGAGTTTGTTGAGATTCGGCAGGTCTGCCATATTGCAACAAACTCGGCTAACTTCCGCCTTGCTGTTTCTTGCTGCGGATTGTTGAGTTTTAGTCAGTTTCGGCAAGTCTGCCATTTCTGACGTAACTGCAGAAAGTCAGCAGTATGAATTTGACGTAAGTAATTGATTTAATGGATAGCCCAGATTTGGGCCACTGGTTACACTGTAACCATGCCAGCGTCATGAACAAATACGTAATGAGAAGTATATAACCGCACTAAACTACCTTAAATAACCTTAACTATCAAATTGTTAGTGATTTGTGTTATAATCTTTATCTGGAATATATGCACAGTATTACTCACAAATAAGCACGAATATGAACGAACAAGATAAACATTACATGGCACGCGCCCAAGAAGTTTTGAAATCCGCAGGCGATGCCGTAAAACTTGCCCGGCTTTGTCATGGCACCAGGGACGGCGCTATCAAAATACTGACGCGAAGCCAACCAAACTTAAAACCCGATGATGTCGACGGATTGATTGACTATTATTGGGAAAAAACTAATCAAGAACAAGCTAAAGGTGGCGCGGAATGAGTGAAAATGTCAATGGAATCAACACCCTAACGGGCGAAACGTATCTACCTAGCGATGACCCCCAGGCGGGTGGTAAGAAATCGCGACGGTTCAGAATATCCACTAGCCGGGATTGCTTGCGAGAATTGGCACGAATTTACAAATCAGCCCGGCTGGGTGATATGGCGGTATCAGATGCCACAAAATTCGCGTCGATCTTGCAGATTATGGTGTCAATTATCCGCGACGCCGATATTGAAAATCGCATTAAGAAACTAGAGGCTCTGAAAAAAGATGAACGATTACACTAATTTAGGCGGTTTTCCGCTTCCAAAAGTCGAAGGCAGTGATTTACTCAATTCCACCAAATGGGGCGAGAGTCTGCTAAACGAATTCAAGAAAAGTCCCGATAGCACCCTGGACGCAATCGCATCTTGCCATGATGAAATCAGTCGATCATGGCGTAGCTTGCTTGCCGTGCGCAATAGCCAGGACCCGCTGAAAACCCAGCTGGCGCATTTGAATGATGTTACGAGTCAGTACGAACGCACACAAAAACGATTGGCCGACCGCATCACCCAGGCGGAAGAAAAGGCACAGGAACGCTTGCGAGGTATCGAGGCTGATGCCAAACGGGCGCTCGGATTCAAGGACAACGGGAACAGCGCCGAAATCCGGGCAGTTCTACGCGGGATGACCGAGAAGAAGCGATATGAACTGATCAATGATGCGATTGAAAACCGCGATGGCGAAATTTTACATGCCGTGCTGGGCAGTCATCCCAGCTTATCCGGGTTAACAAAAGCCAATCTGGACGCCTTGATGCACCAGGCTACACGCCGACACGCGCCTGAATTATTGGAATTGAAGCGAGGCATTGAGAAGGGCATAACCCGCGCCAAAGATGCGTTCATTCACTTCATGGAACACGATGACGTAATGACAGCGGCGGAAGTTCGCCAGAGATATGCTGCACAGCAAGCCGCAGCCGATGCAGCAAGAGCACGGCTCGATCAGCCATGAAAAGCCTGCTAAGTAGACTTGAGAAGCTGGAAGCCGAGGATGTCTTTAAGCCGGTATTGATTGTTCCTTCCATGGCGAACGAAACC
The DNA here is from genome assembly GCF_050584665.1 of Nitrosomonas sp. ANs5. Lineage (NCBI taxonomy): Bacteria > Pseudomonadati > Pseudomonadota > Betaproteobacteria > Nitrosomonadales > Nitrosomonadaceae > Nitrosomonas > Nitrosomonas sp. ANs5. Next base: position 15,296 of record NZ_JBEUDO010000038.1, on the reverse strand, counting down.
CAAGCCCGGCAAGATTATTTTAATGAACATGGATATATGCCCGATCGTATTATCAGGATTATCCGGGCGACCCATGAGACTGTGAAAGCTGAACGTGAGGCGCGATGTGGCTACCCGTGATTTATTGAAGCGACTGGAAGCACTTGAGAACGGCGATAAAGCGCCTTCCATCTTGGTGGATAAGCTACGAGAAGCCCAGGCGAAAAATGGCATTAACGATCCTATCAACCCACTGATCAGCCTTGGTGAATGCCTGGAAAGATTCATTGCTTTGCAGCCGGATTGATGCGAAAAAAAACCCGACCAGGATATAAAGCCGGCCGGGTTCTTCCTCGAGGCGCTACATGCAGAACTCTTAACAACAGGAAAGCTTATTGTATCATAGCTTGCTCAACTCTTCCCTGAGCAGTCATTGCGCATCCTGGTCAAGATCAATGGAGGCATCTATTTCAGCAGAATAATACAGCTCCTTAGCTAGCCACCCATACCCGAAGAAATCAAAAACTTCAGAAACGTCATCACATACAACTGCTTCAGATGTGTCTCGCCCGCCTTGCCACTGCGTTCGCTGGACACAATGGCAAATATATTTGCCGGTTGATGTCCGATATAATTCTAATTCAGTCCAGCGACCCACAGACCCTGAGTATGATGAACCCATTGCTTGTTCAGGGCTTGAAGCCGCACTGGCTAGTAACTCGCCGGTGAATTTGATGTCTTGCCCATTGTCGCGCTCGATGGTAAATTTTTTCATGATGCCGCCCCATGACATACGATGCAGGACGAGCAGCCTAACGCCTTTGCTTCGCGTTGAGCGGCCCTGACTGACGGCCATTTGCTTATTTCAACCGGCACTAATAAACCAGTGCCGATATAAAGATTAAATTCGCCGTTTGCTGTCCGTTGAATGTATGCTGATAGTGCCCTTGGTTTACGCTGAGTATTCAATTTTTTACCCTCTTTCTTTAAGTGTGTGTATAAGAAAGCGAGTAGCATTCTAGTAATTCGTTACTATTTGCCTGTGCTTGTGCGTCCTAGCACTTCTTAGCATTTAGTAATTAATAATATTCTACATAACTACTGGATTTGAAAGGCGGCATGACTCATGAAGCACAAACAACACCCGCTCAAGGTTTACTATAATTCGGCCTGTCCGGTTTGCAACGCCGGGATCAAGAGTCAGCAGGGCAAAATGCAAGGCTGTGCGGTTGAATGGAAGGACGTGCACTCAAATACCTGGCTGGTAGCCGAGATTGGCTCGGATATCGAGTATGTGCGTGAGCGGCTGCATGTCGTCGATGAACAAGGCACACTGCATGTCGGCTGGGATGCCTTGCTGGCCATATGGCAACATTCGCCTCATGAAAAATGGAAAGCGAGATTATTCGGCTTGCCCATTATCAGACCGGCCGGGCAGATCGCCTACAACTTGTTTGCAGCCAGATTGTATCGTTGGAACCGCATGAAAAAACATTGGTAGCCGCCCTGCGCTCGGAGTGCAAATCTACTTGCAGATGGCTGTTTCATGTCAACCTGGATAGTTTGTCTTGGTGAGTAAGAATCCTAAAGTGGGCTGTGTACAGAATATGAATATGGAAAAATTCCCGCATCATATGCCTGCCGCAAGCTCTGCAGTGTGCAAATGCAAAAAACTCATTCCCAGATTACACCCAAATTGGCCTGTTCAAAAATACTGAATGGTAGTCAAGTCACAAATCTCTAGTGCACAAGGCAGATGGCTGACCTAGTACTCCGTTCCGCCAAACCGCTTACATGAAATCGCGCCTTCGCCTGTCATGCGTTGTTGCAAATCCTCGCCATAGCTACGGCTATGACTGCGGTTTGCGCCTAGCCTGGCAGGCGAATCCATCGATTTCATTTGTAAGCTAATTGACGGAACGGAGTACTAGGTGGCAAGCAAGCAGTGTTTTTGCGGGTGGATGACGGGCTTTTATAAGAAAAAAATGTACCGCACCAGTATTCAATCGGTGCGGTACCCATGCAGATTCGCTGTTTCTGCATTACTCTGCAGAATCAGGAAGATAGCCGTCAGAAAGTGTTTTCAGAAAAGAAACGATCGCAGCCTCCTCTTCAGGTGAAAGGCCGAGGTTGCCTAATTCGCTTGTGTTCATATTCTCAGCCACTTCAGGAGCTGGCCAGCAGGATTCACCCCAATCCGCGCGTGTGTTTTCATCGCCGCAGGTGGGCAACACATCGCGCGTGTTGTAGAAGCGAACCACTTCCTCGATACTTTTGAACACGCCATTATGCATATAGGCTTTGACATCCTCCGGAGAGGGGCGCAAGTCAACGTTGCGCAGTGTCGGCACTCGGAATTTACCCTTCTCATTGGGAGCCAAGGCAGCCCATTCTGGTCGAGTGGCTATGAAACCCCCGAGACCCGTATCGACGAAATCTGGATTTTCACTGTAGATGGGATTGTCTGGGTTGGCAGGCACACCGAGATTGTCGTAGGTGTGATCAGTGAAAGCTGGAGCCTGCCCACTGCTTGTGTGGCAGCGCGCGCATTGGCCCTTGCCTTGGAATAGGGCGAAACCACGCTGTTCCTCCTTGGTGAATTTGTATAGACCTTTGCGCATCGCATCAAATTTTGAACTGAAGAGATTGTGGCTCTCTTCATAGACTGCAATGGCGATGGCAATATTATTGAATTCCACTTCAATCTTTTCTCTGTCCTCAGCATTGATATCGAGAGGCGGTCCTTCTTGTTCGCAGAGTTCATCGATGTCGGATGGGAAATCGATAGTCGCAATGTTATCACCCCAGAGCTTTATATAATCTCCGGCATAGTCCGCGACGGAAACGCGGTAGACTACACAGGCCGAATCCCGTAACCCCTGTTCGACTGGATTCAGGAACGGCCCTTGGGCCTGGTCGGCGGCAGGATTACCGAGTTTCTCGCCCGTCGCACGGCCATCCCAGAAGTTGCCACCCACAAACAGTCCTTGGCGTGATAAATGGAATACCGGTGGCAGAGTTGAGTAGGCAGAGCTGGGTGGTTTGCGATCACCAAAACGGCCTGGAATCGAGCCTTCGTAGACTGCACCGCCTTCATTGAAGGCTGAATCTGGTCCTGTAAATCCCCATTCTGCCTCATGACAGGCATTGCATGCTTGATTCCGATTGATGGACAAGTTCTCGTCGTCGAAAATCATGTCGCCGAGTTCGGCCATTTCTTCGCTAAATGGCAGGCCGCTGCCCTTCGTTGCTGGCTCTGAATAAGTGGCGTCCAGTGTGAACAGCGTGCCGAATACCAACATCCCGGTACAGATACCCATTAACTTTTTGTTGAGTATGTTTTTCATTTCAGTGTCTCCAAGGATTTTGCTTGTGGGGCAGATTCTATTGCGAACGCGGAACCATTTGCCTGATTGCTCCTGTCTTGGTGCCCAAAAGACTCACTGATGAATCACAACATGTTGGAAAATAGAGTGAACCCTTAACTTTCCTGTACTTGCTGATCCAGTAATCATTGTTTCCGAACACTGGCGCCATCACAATACGTATCTTTACTTATGATAGCGTTGCCCCTGGCACTACGCACTGCGTGAAGTCATGTGGGCGATAATGCCAGTTCCTTACCAGACAATAGTCATATCGGTGGCGGTATCCATACGGCGGAACTGGCTAATTGGAAAGCCGCGTCAGGACATGAGGCAAAAATATGATGCACCCGATGGTTGCGGCACCGATGGCGCTGATCAGCACGGCACCGGCGGCGATATCCTTGGATTTCTTGATCAAGGGATGGTGGCCGGGTGAAACGAGGTCGCACAGGTATTCGATCGATGTATTGAGTGCCTCGGATACGAGCACGATAGTGATGGCGAAAACCAGCAGCGACCATTCGATCAGGGTGACCTGCAACAGGAAGCCACTGATCACCACGATCACGGTCATGAAGAGATGAATCCATGCATTGGGCTGGCTTTTCACGAAAACATGGATGCCGGCCAGCGCATGGCCAAAGCTTGCGATTCTTTGGCTGATCAAAAAGCCGCTTGGTTTGCGCATGCGTCAAATCCGGATTGATGAACAGGATAGTCTATCGAAGTCTATCATCAGGCGGGCCAGAAAAAGAGAATCAACGGAATACCTGCGATCAGGATGATGATTTCTAGCGGGAGCCCCATACGCCAGTAGTCACCGAACTTGTAGCCACCCGGTCCCATTACCAGGGTATTGGATTGATGGCCGATCGGTGTCAGGAAAGCGCAGGAAGCACCCACGGCAATGGCCATCAGCAGCGGGTCGGGTGAAATCCCCAATCCCCCGGCAACGGTCAGGCCAATGGGCGCCATCAGTACGACCGTGGCTGCATTGTTGATCAGGTCAGACAGAAACATGGTGATGATCATCACAAACCCGATTAATAACCAGAGCGGATAGGTGCTGCCTATTTGCAGAATCTGGTTTGCAATCAGGTTGGCACCCCCGGTTGTTTCAAACGCCGTGCCCACCGGAATCATCGCTGCTAGCAATACGATCACTGGCCAGTCGATATGGGTATAGAGATCCTTGACTGGCAGCACACCGGCCAGAATCATGACCAGCGCGCTGGCGGCAAATGCAATCTGTACGGGCAAGTATCCAGATATGACCGTGGCAATCGCGCCCAGGAAAATAGCGAGCGCAAGCAGGGTTTGCCGGGGCTTGCCGATACTCAGGTCTCTTTCGACGAGCGGCAGGCATTGTAGGGTGCTGATCAAGTCATCCAGATGGATACTGCGGCCCTGCAGCAGCAGGACGTCCCCTTTTGAGAAACGGATTTGGTCCAGGCGTTGACGGATTTTCTGGTCGCTGCGTGCGACTGCCAGTAGATTGGTGTTATACCGTGAACGCAGGTTGAGGCTGGCGGCCGTTCTGCCGACCAGCGGCGAATCGGGCTTGACGATCGCTTCTCGCAGTACGATTTCTTCCGATCCTTCGGCTTCCTTGCGGAAGACTTTATCGCCGACCAGTTTTACGCCGGTCTTGTCGATAAATGCATCGAGGCTCTCGGTATCGGCTTCCAGAATCAGAATATCATTGGGCCTGAGCGGCTCGTAGGCGGCTGGAATATGCATGCGTCTGCCTCTGCGGACCAGACCCAGGGGAACGATCTCATCTTCAACAACTTTGGTAATTTCTCCATAGGGCTGGCCTGCGAGAATCGATTCTTTGGGGATCTTGACCTCGGTGATGTAGTTGTCAATTTCGAATAAGTCATTGTCTGAATTCTGTCCTTTTCTTTGGGGGAGCAGCTTCCAGCCTAGAAGCGTGATAAAGCCTATGCCTGCAATGGTCAGGGAGAAACCCACCGGTGCGAAATCGAGCAAGCCAAATGCCGCACCGGCTTGTTCGGCGCGGTAGGTGGCAATGATGATGTTGGGAGGTGTGCCGATGAGGGTAACCATGCCACCCAGCAAGGAGGCGAACGCGATGGGCATGAGGATATGGGAAGGGGAATGGCCGTTTTCTTTAGCGACGTGGATGGCAACCGGCATCAGAATGGCGAGTGCTCCGATGTTGTTCATGAAGGCGGAAGCAATCGCCGTGACCAGACAGAGCACCAGGATCTGCAGATAGAGGTTTTTGCCCGTTTTGCTCATTAGGCGCGCCAAAATATTCACTACGCCGGAAGCCTGGAGTGATCTGCTGATCAGCAATACAGCGGCAACGGTTATGACTGCCGGATGGGCGAAGCCGGAGAATGCGGATTCCGATGGGATGATCCCTGATAGCACCAGAACCAATAGGGCTAGCATGGCCACGACATCGTAGCGCCATTTGCCCCAGATGAACAAAGCGAGTGTGATGCCGAGGGTGATAAAGACGATGGTTTGTTCCATAAAATTATTCTGGAAATCTCGGTTGAGTTGGTTGAAAGTGCGGTTTTCAAGTCACGGGGCAGGGCAAAACGGGATGGAATGGTGATGCCATTCCAACGGTGCGGTGATTCGACTGAGGGCTAGCGGGAGGGTGGCTATGCAATGTCTACGGGTGCTATTTGCGTTACTGTTGGGTGACTGATATCTCGGTTAAAAGCGGCGGCTTTCAATACTATACTGCTTGAGCAAGTGCGCGCGTTTGACGGCTTGTTGGCCTTCCAGTAGATTACCCGATCTTGCACGCGAAAAACCGGATATTTTGCATTGCGTTGTCTATGCACGAAGATTGGAGCTGGCTATGTTTGACTTGAACGGATGTCCCTGGCAGGTTGTCCTGCCGTGAGTGGAAGCGAATCGAAATCATTTTCCTATCGTCCGGATGTCGATGGATTGCGAGCCGTCGCAGTCATCTCGGTGGTTTTTTATCATGTCGGGTTTGCAGGCTTTAGCGGCGGCTTTGTCGGCGTAGATATTTTCTTCGTCATTTCCGGTTATTTGATTGCCCGCTTGCTCCAGGATGAATTGGTAACAGGACATTTTTCCATTGCCGGTTTTTATGAGCGTAGAGCACGTCGTATCTTGCCCGCGTTGATGACGGTGGTATTTTCCAGTCTTGTGGTGGGTGGGATATTTCTGGGGCCGAAAGCTTACCTGGAACTGGCAGAATCTGCGCTTGCGACAGCCTTTTTTGGATCCAATTTCTATTTCTGGAAGGATAGCGGGGATTATTTCGCCGACTCCCTCGTGCTTGAGCCTTTGCTGCACACCTGGTCGTTGGCGGTGGAAGAACAATTTTATCTCTTGTTCCCGTTAATGCTCTGGGGCATGCGCGGTCTAGCGGCGCATGCCAGATCTGGCATCTTTGCGCTAATCTGTCTGGTTTCTTTTTTTAGCGCAGTGCTTATCGTGGAGCAGGCGCCTACCGCCGCTTTCTACTTGCTTCCAAGCCGTGTTTGGGAATTGGGGATCGGCGTGATGTTGGCCTTGCGCCCCGCAACAACGTCTGTGCGGCGCTGGCATCGTGAAGCACTGGCACTGACTGGATTGGTCGCGATACTGGTTGCGGTGCTGGTTTATGACGAAACAATAACTTTTCCTGGATTATCCGCGCTTCTGCCTTGTCTGGGTGCTGCTGCCCTGATCCGGGCAGGAGAATATGGCCCAACCCTCATTGGAGGATGGCTCTCTCTGCGGCCGATGGTTTTCATGGGCCTGATTTCCTATTCTCTTTATCTATGGCATTGGCCGGTACTGGCTTTCTTGCGCAGTATCTCGGGGACGATTGAGCTTGTCTTGCCGGTGGCAAGCGGGGTGGTGCTGACATCCTTTGTATTCGCTGTGCTCTCCTGGAGACTGGTGGAACAACCATTTCGCCGCCGTCCACCCTATGGACCTGATCGGTGCCGTGTATTCTTTGCCTCTTTGGCTGGTTTGGCTGCAGTCATGGCGCTGTCGGGAACCGTGCTGCAAACCGACGGATTGCCTGAACGCCTGCCGGAGCCTGTGCGGCTCGCCTATCCCGATGCAGCGGATCGTAACCCGTATCGTAAGCCCTGTTTCAAGCGCCTGCCCGAGGAAGGGCTTTGCTACTTTGGCGCACATGGCAGGCCTGAAATCATTCACGATCAAACGGGCGATTTTTTGCTGTGGGGGGATTCTCATGCTCTGGCCGCGCTACCTGCTATCGGGGTGGCGGTGGGGGAGTTGGGCAGGTCCGGTTTTTTTGCGGGCGAGAGCGGCTGTCCGCCTCTGTTGGGAGTGGATCGGGTCGATGACGAGCCAGGCATGTACTGTGCAGACTTCAATGCGGCTGTAATGGAAATGCTCGAGCAGCGTGATGATTTGGGCACGGTGATTTTGCTGGCGCGCTGGGCATTGGCGACAGAAGGTCATGGCGTGCCTGGCGAACTTGCGGAGCCGGCGATTCTGGATGATGACGATATCAATACTGAAACACCCACCGATCCATCCGGAAACTATGCCTTGTTCCGCTCTGGTCTGGAAGCCACGGTGACAGCCATTCTTGCAACCGGTCGGCGTGTGGTATTGATCGGCGGGGTGCCTGAAATTGGCTGGCATGTTCCCGATGCGCTGGCGCGTCACCGCCGCTTTGGGTCAGCGATGCCACAACCACCCGAAATCGATGCTGTCTTGCAGCGCAATCAGCGTGCGCACAGGGTTATGCACAGGCTGGCCCGGCTGGAAGGCGTTTCTTATATCCTGCCGGCACCATGGCTTTGCAATCCTGCCTGCCCCGTGGAAGAGGGCGGCCGCCCACTCTATTACGATGATGAGCACCTGACTAAAAATGGCGCACTCAGCTTGCTGTTGCCCATCATGCGGGATGTGCTGCGTTAGTGTCTATCTGCTATGGCCTGGTGTCACGGAATGGTCTGGTTCTTTCGTTATTGGGTTGCGGATTGCGTGGAAAGGTGGGATCCGGTCTGGCAGTGGTAATGCAGCACCAGTCCTTCGACTGCCTTGCCAAAGGTTGCCAGATTGGATCGCTCCAGCATGGCGCAATACTTGCCGGTGCGCTGGCAATAGTGCTTGACCGTGAAAAAATCCTGATGATTGACACAATCCACCGGGCAAATCACCAGGTCGACGCATTCGAGCAGGGCGAGCAGGCATGGCGAATTGTCTTGTGCGCCGCCGCGAAATGCCATGAAATGTCCGCCGATCGCCTCGATCAGGCGATGATAATCTGGGTAAAGCGCTGCCTGCCCGCCAACGCACAGGACAGAGCGGCCCGCAAGTGACTGACAGGCATCTGGCTGGCGGGCAATCGTCAGATAGCCATAGTGCAAAGTTTTGCCGTTCAATTTGACCCAGTGCATGTTTGCCTGACGGGCCGCAGTAGGTGTGCCGTAATCTGAACGGCGGTCGATAAGGGTATCGAGAGGTGCGGCCGGTGCAGACGGAATGGTAGCCGTGTTGCCGGCAGTGGACCGGAATGATTGCGTAATCATTTTCCAGATCTGGCTGAACAGCCGCTTCAGCTCAGTGATTGGCTGCTCATTGATGCTGGGAGGGATGGGCGCATGCGGATTGCCAGACAATGTTCCGGAGAGTGATGGCGTGCCCTGGTAGGCAGGCGCAAAGGCATTTGGTTTCAATGATTTCATGATCAATTACCCCGTACGGTAAAAAAAGGCTGGCTTGCCCGGAGGGGGGAGGGCTGGCTTGCCGCAGGGTCACCGGGAGAGGAGAGAGAGAACTGCCAGTGACTGTTGAAATTGAACATCTGGTCGATTTTAATCTTTACCGCTGCAGCTGATACCGACGATTTATTTCGTCAATATCAGCTTGTCATTACGCGTCAGGCGCAAATGATATTGCTTGTCCCGGTGCTGGATGAGCACTTCGTTTCCCATTCCAAAGAGGCTTTCGCTACTGATCAGCTTGATGGGCAGTTGTGTGAACAACAGATTCAAATCGTCGTCAGTCTTTGAATTCGATGCGTGGCGGATATCAATTGCGTTCATGTCTTCGCTCCTCAGAATTATTCAAATGAGAATGATTCTCATTATATATGGTGACGGACTTTATGCAAGCGAATTTTTAACCCAGATTTCCCATTAGAAATTTTTAAGGTGTAAAAACAGACGTAAGTTTGACCGGGAGCGTAAAAGTTTTGGATTTATCCCATAGACCCTCAAACCACTTACGCTGCCGCATATCGACGGCAAGGTTGATGATTTTCTTGCGGCCATCCTTGGTGAGATAGCCTGCCTTGGCGAAAAGCTTGAAACGCAATGTCTTGAGCGTGTGTTGTACCGCCTTTTGGTCAGAAGCTGTCTCATTTCTCAATACGCTCTGGCGAAACAAGCTCATCAGATTGTAAGCCAACATAACCGTCAATAAGGCGGCCTCAGTTGCACAAAAATTCTTGAGATTAAAGCAATCTCCGCCAAAATCGTATTTCAATTCTTTGATGCGGTTCTCGCAATCGGCGCGTTCCCGGTACAAGCGCCAAAGCTCTGCGGCGGGCAAGCCCAAATCGGTAACCAACGCACCTAAACGATAGCAGGTGAGTGTTGGATCATCTGCAAACAGCGATAGCTGCTTGCCTTTGGCATCGGGACGTACATCTATTTTTTGCCGAATACCGACAACCCGCCGTGGCCTATCCCAGCATGGCGCCTGATAATCAAAGGCAATCACTTCAATGCCCTCATCCAAAGTCCACCAGCCGGTTTGATCAACTAATGCGTTTTGCAGGGGCTGATTCAGTTTCAATGCAACCAGATAATGGATGCCACGTTGATCCAGAACACTTAGAAACGTATCATCACTAAAACCACTATCCGCCCGCAACAACGCTACCCGCTTGCCACCCAGTTTGTCCAACGTGTCGTCCAGTAAAGCCAGTGCATTATTGGCGCTATGGCTGTTGCCAGGACGCAGCCAAAGATTGGCTATCATGCGCGCATCGGCAATAAACGAATATCAGGTCTAGGAATGTCAGGGGCCAGGTCTAGGAAAAAGAAAATCAATATGCACGGTAGGGAGTAAGATCTTGCGATAGCATGTATTAAGCGATCAATAGAATTTCGTTTACAAACTTATGATTACAAGTTTTGCCACCTTTTATGCAATTAATTTCACTTTGACTCCGATTGTTTCCAAATATTAGTTAATATGTTGACATTGAAATTATTTTGTGATTCTATTATTTAGAGAAATAACAAAGCCAAACTTATCGTAAGGTAAGGACAGAAAGTCACGGATCCTATCTATCATTCAGGAAAGCCGGACCGCCGACAATGGCCATCGTCATGGTCAATTAGGCGGTTCGGCTTTTTTATTGCCCGCCAACTATATAAACAGGAATGATGCTCAGCAAAGGTTTGAGGCTATCTTTATTGCATTAAATACAGCGATTGTTTCTCGAATGTAATGCGGAGGACACAGAAAATGAATAAATCTAAATATAGGGTTTATACAACTGCAGTAGGTTTGTACTCTATTGAAGGCGGATTCTCTTGTTGTGAAAATTTCAATCGGCCATTAAGAAGCAAATGGTTGGGTTGTGCCCTGGCATTAGCAATGGGAATCTTTTCACCGGTAAGCCACGCTGATCGACCCCACAATTACCAGTACCACTATATTTCTCTTTCTGAAGCCCTCTTGCCGGAAGGGTTCATACAATTTCAAGCAGGCACCATCGATAACAAAAGACAGGTTTATGGGAATGTTTGGGATACTTCTGATGTTGCTCATGTCGCCATTTACAGAGACGGAACCTTGTCAGTCCTCCAGCCCGGTTATGTGAGTACTGCAAATTCTCTTGGCACAATTGGTGGTGCGGTTGTTATCGACCCTCTTGAATACGTTTTCCAGGCGGCTCTATTTCGAGGAAATCAGGTTGAACTGATTCCATTCCAGCCCGGTGATACAACAGCGCGGGTTGTATCTATCAATGATTCCGATATTGTCATTGTACGATCCGAACAAGTAATGCCGTATGGAACCACTTTGACCTATCGTCTGATTAAAGATGGAGAGATTTTCTTCAGCTATCAGTTGCCAACTGATTCTGAATGTGCTGGGTGTTGGAAGATCAATAACCAGGGGGTCGTGAGCGGTCAGATCTTCGATCCTGATTTAGCCGCTTTTCGTGCGATCCGGTTTAAACCGCCATATGGAGAGCCTGAGTTACTTGCCCCGCTTCCTGAAGATACTGATTCTGAGGCTTTTTCTGTTAATGATTCCGGGTTCATTCTTGGTATGTCATCTGCCGACTTTGAGAATTTTGTTAAATTCCACTATGGGGTATGGGACGATGAGGGAGGATTCACACCTTATTTTGATTTCATATCCTATTTCGGGAGTGAAGATTTTCTTTACAGTGCAGTTTTTAATGATGACAATCTCCTTGTCCTATCTATCTATTTAGACAAGGTTCACTATAGCTACCTTATGCCTGAGCCCAGTAAGATATTAAATATTGAAGACTTGGTGGTAAACAAAGCTGATTTAGACGTGACATTAGCAGCGATAACTGACATCAATAATCATGGAGACATAATTGGATACGGATGTAACGCTGAGATTTCTTATTGTCGCAATTTTCTGTTGATCAACCTGAGTAAAGCTAATGTCATGGCTCCGAGACCAGCAATACAGGCAAATGGCCGTAGTGAATTCTTGAATCTGTCAAAGAATGATGTTTTGACCTTGACAGTGGCACTCGATCCAGGGGGCTACGATGGTAAAGCCTCTGACTGGTGGATTTTGGCGGCCAACAATTCTGATACTTTCTGGTTTACGCTTGATCACGGTTGGATTCCGTCGGGTCTTGATCAACCTATCCCCGTTTATAAAGGGGGGTTAATGCCAATTTCATCATATCAAATATTTGATGGTTTACAGCTTCCGGTAGGTACTCATCATTTCTATTTTGGCGTAGATACGATCATGAATGGAGTAATTGATTACGACGATTTATCCTATGGTAAAGTAATTGTTGAGATCGGCGATTGAAATGCTATTTTATTTCAGAAGGAAAAGATCTGCGTGTTTCATTTCAAGGGCCGCAGGGTCAGGCCTTACATTTGACACAGACAAGTAAATATTTTGATGTGGGCGGCGCGATCGTGAGCCAAATACTCAAATTGCAGCCCGAATTCATCCGCCACAGCTTTTATTGTATGGTCGTCTCTGCTTGAAAGGTTACTTCAATTCTTGCATTTCTGTCATTGAATAATATGCCTATGAACCATTTTCAGTATTTTCTGCCAAATGCTTTTAGATCAATGATGTAGAGAGATGAATCATGAGGGTGCCAGAAACTAATTTGCTAGATTGGCAGAAACGATATGGAACGGAAGAAGCCTGTATGCAGGCGCTGACGCAGCAACGCTGGCCGGAAGGGTTCCGTTGCCCGCGTTGCGGGCATGATCATGGCTATATTATCAGTACACGCCATACCTATGAGTGTTCCAAGTGTCATTACCAAACTTCACTGACGGCAGGGACGCTGTTTCATTCCACCAATCTGCCGCTGACTAAATGGTTCTGGGCGATTTACCTGACCGCCTCAGACAAGGGCGGCATTTCTGCCGCACATCTTTCTAAGCAGATCCAGGTATCCTGGATTACGGCTTACCGGATATTGCGCAAGATTCGCATTGCCATGGGGCACAGGGATAGCATCTATCGGCTGCAAGATCTGATTGAAATTGACGATGCCTTGGTGGGTGGTCGCCGTAGCGGAAAGCGAGGTCGCGGTGCTGAGGGAAAAACGCCGGTACTGGTGGCAATTGAGAACCGGAGTAAGCGTGCCGGGTTTATCGCCATGCAACAAGTCTGTGCTGTTACTCATGAAACGGTAGCAAGATTTGTTCAATGTCATCTCCCGCCCGGTCAGTTGGTGCGTAGTGATGCGCTGGCTTCTCTGACGGAAATTGGCAAAACTCAGCATCATGCCGCACGGGTAACGCCGCCTGATATGGCGGGCGAGTGGCTGCCCTGGGTGCATATTGCCATCGGCAACCTCAAGGCGTTTCTATTTGCTTGCCTGACGCACACTCAGATTAAACTGAAAATTGTATAGAAGCATATTATTTAATCGGGTGCACGATCTATTTGGGTTGGGTACGACGGTTACGCTGTTTGATTTGACGAACCGCGAGGGCTGGCGCAGTGGTGGTGATGGATGCGGGCATTGCGACCGGGGAGAATTTGCGCTGGTTACGGGAACAGGGCTACCGCTACCTTGTGGTCAGCCGTGAATGCGCCCGACAATTCGAGGCGGAATCCGCCCTGCCAATCGAAAACGCTGCCGGAAAGACGGTGTCTATTCAGCGTGTTGACGATGTGGATAACCAGGAGGTCCGGTTATATTGTTATTCCGCGCAGCGCGAGCAAAAAGAAGCTGCGATCAATCAACATCTGTGCCAGCGCTTTGAGGCCGCGCTGCAAAAAATGGCGGATGTCCTGACCAAGCCTCGTACCGAGAAGCGGCTGGCCAAGCTGCATGAACGAATCGGCCGTCTCAAGGCCAGAAGCCAGGGGATTGCACAACACTATGATATCGAGCTGCTGCCTGATGCGTCCGGCGAAAAAGCAATCGGATTGCGCTGGATAAAACAACCACGAGCCGGTACCCGGCTCACGCATCCCGGTGTCTATTGCCTACGCAGCAATGAAACCAGCTGGGACAGCGAACAGTTATGGCACACCTACATCATGCTCACCGATCTTGAGGCGGTATTTCGCAGTCTCAAATCCGAACTTGGCCTGCGTCCGGTTTATCATCATAAAAAGCTACGCGTCGATGGGCATTTGTTCATTACCGTACTGGCCTATCAATTCGTGCAGATCATTCGGCGAATTCTGCAAGATCACGGTATTCCAGGCCGATGGAGCAGCTTACGCGAGATATTGTCCGTTCAACGGCGCGTGACCGCGTCATTTCGACGTGCCGATGGCGGCACCTTGCATATCGTCCTCAAAGCCACACGCTCTGAGTCAGCGCTTGCTGCCATCTATCAAGCGCTGGCTATTGATTCGTTACCAGGAGGTGTGAAAAAAACCGAGGTGTGACTATCATTTTTCTTTTCCAGACGCACTTGTAGTGACTTAAGGTGTTCTTGCAAACCATAATGACATGATTATTAATATTATTTAAAGTATGGTGTTAAAGTTGGGCTAGGGACGTGGTGCGAATATTAATTGTCGGGATAAGCTGGAATATGCTATTAAGCTTGTATCGTCCGAAATTAAAATTATTCCATTGCTTAAGTTTTCTTGAAAAATAAGATTAATAAATAATAACTTATGCTGAGTAGTTGCCCATTATGCATTGGTCTTTATAGCCATTGAGAAGGAATAATAATGAAATCGTTTATCATCGTATCATTAGTAGCGGTTGTGCTTGTACTCGTTGTACTGGGTTCCGGAGCTTATAACATGGCGGCAACAGAAAAACATTGGGCTGTCACAGAAAAGTTAATCACCTGGATTCGTGAAAACTCTATAAAGGTACGCGCGGAAGAACTGGAAGTTCCTGCATTGGACGAGGAAAGCATGCTTGGAAGAGGTTTTGTACACTATGAGGCTATGTGTGTCGAATGCCACCTGGCTCCAGGAAAGCAACCTACTGAATTGGCGCAAGGGCTTTATCCAAAAGCACCAGTATTCCATGAAAGAGAGCCGGTAACTGACGCAGAGGATAAGTTGTTTCTCTCAAAAAAATACTTCTGGGTAATTAAACATGGCATCAAAATGACCGCTATGCCTGCTTGGGGAGTCACACATGGTGATGAATCAATTTGGAGAATAACTGCTTTTATTCACGAGCTTCATGGCATGACTCCCGAACGATACGCGGAGCTTGTCGATATGCATAGTAGCCAGCATCAGTACGGTATTCATGACCACTGAAAATAGATTTAG
>NZ_JBEUDO010000037.1:0-26795 GCF_050584665.1 Nitrosomonas sp. ANs5 | reverse complement strand
GGCTTCCCAAGGGTTAATTGTGTCTACGCCCGCCGCTTCAAACGGGCTGACGTCTCGCGTGGCGACTATCATGCCATTAGCGGCGGCCGTCGCTGCGATATATCCATCGGCTGCGCCGATTGCCAAGCCTGCTGTTCGTGCCTTCGCCATTAGCTCACCGTAGGCTTTCGATGCCGACATATCGAACGGCAGCACCCGCCCGACAAACAACGGCAGAATTTGCTTTTCCAGGCTCTCTTGCAACCTGTCACGGCGTTTGCCGGCAGGCAACGACGCCATCCCGAAACGCAGTTCGGCCACCGTGATAGCCGACAGGTAAAGCGTTTCGAGTGCCTGCGCGTCAATCCAGTCAATCACCCGAGTTTCAGGGGCCTGACGCAGTGGCTCCGAAACGACATTGGTATCCAGTACGATCATTCGAACGTCATGGGCTTAGCAGGGGTCTTGTCGCGCACCTGCTCGATGGTCTTAAGGTCTTCATCGGTCAACTTGGCCCGGCGGCCGACCTCGGCCAGCAGAGAACCCAGTTTCTTCCGACCTTTCGGCTTTACAGCATTTTCCAGGATGTCGCGGATTTCCGCTTCGGCGCTACGCCCGTGCTGGGCAGCCAGCACCTTCAAGGCGCGATGCACCTCATCCGGTACGTTTCTAACAGTAATAGACGGCATGATTTCAAACCCCGTACTTGCTTTACATGACTGCATTTTAGCACACTGCAATCATCGCGCAAATTTTACCACGTCCGCCCCTTGTTCTGCCGCCTCGCCTTCTCGGCGTCCAGCTCCGCCCGCAGCTTGGCCTTGCGGCGCTCCTGCTCGCTCGGTGACCATCGCATTCACTTCCTCTCTGCCATATTCCTGATGCAGCAGATTGAAGATTTGATCCAACGGCGTCTTAGTGCCGGACTGAATGGCGGAACGGAGTACTAGAAAATAAACCGACTCCCTTTGATAAGGGGCACAAGAGCCCGAGAAGATTTGCAACGCAAGCTATTGAAAAAAGACGCCCTTGTGGCGTCTTTTTTCAATATTGGCAACGGAGGTTTATTCCCACTCAATGGTCGCGGGTGGCTTGCCGGAGATGTCATAGACCACCCGGTTGATGCCACGCACTTCATTGATGATGCGATTGGAAATTTTTGCCAGCAAGGTGTAGGGCAATTCCGCCCAATGAGCGGTCATGAAATCTTCGGTCTGAACGGCGCGTAGCGCAATCACATATTCGTAGCTGCGGCTGTCTCCCATAACGCCCACTGATTTGACCGGCAAAAAGACTGCAAACGCTTGCGAAGTTTTCTCGTACCAGCCAGA
This sequence comes from Nitrosomonas sp. ANs5, assembly GCF_050584665.1. Taxonomy (NCBI): domain Bacteria; kingdom Pseudomonadati; phylum Pseudomonadota; class Betaproteobacteria; order Nitrosomonadales; family Nitrosomonadaceae; genus Nitrosomonas; species Nitrosomonas sp. ANs5. The sequence continues at coordinate 25,485 of NZ_JBEUDO010000037.1, read as the reverse complement.
GTTTTTCAGCTCTTCGATGAAAATGGCGTCTGCTTGGCGTAACAATTCGGCATATTCGTATTTGACTTCGCCGAGAATCCGGACCCCCAGCCCCGGTCCCGGGAAGGGGTGCCGGAAGATCAGGTCGTGCGGCAGGCCGAGCGCCAATCCAAGTTCTCTGACTTCGTCCTTGAACAGCTCACGCAGGGGTTCAAGCAGTTTGAGATGCAAAGTCTTCGGCAGCCCCCCCACGTTGTGATGGGACTTGATCGTGCCCGCCTTCTGCGTGTGGCTGCCTGCGGATTCGATCACATCCGGGTAGATAGTGCCCTGTGCCAGCCATTTGGCATCATTGATTTTTTCAGCTTCCTGTTGGAAGATTTCCACGAACTCGCGGCCGATGGTACGGCGTTTCTGCTCTGGATCGGCGATACCTTTTAATTGCTCGAGAAATTGCCGGCTGGCATCGATATGGACAACGTTGACAGCCAGATTGCGGCTGAATGTCTCCATGACCTGCTTGGCTTCGTGCAGGCGCAGCAGACCGTTATCGACAAAGACGCAGATCAGCTGATCACCGATAGCGCGATGGATCAATGCGGCTGCCACCGAAGAATCCACCCCTCCCGACAGTCCCAGAATGACCTTTTCGTTACCGACCTGGGCGCGAATCCGGCCTATGGCTTCTTCTATGTAATCGGGCATGTTCCAGTCGTGGCCCGCTGTGCAGATATCATGCACGAAGCTGTCGATGATTGCCTTGCCTTGCAGGGTATGCGTGACCTCGGGGTGGAACTGCAGCCCATAAAACTTGCGTGACTCGTCGGCCATTGCCGCATAGGGCGTGGCAGCATTGTGGGCAATGACGCTGAAGCCCGGCGGCAGCGCATCGACACGATCGCCGTGACTCATCCAGACATCAAGCATGGGCTTGCCATCGGGAGCGATGCGGTCCTGGATGTTCTGGAACAATCGGCATGGTTCAATAGCCAGTTCCGCATAGCCAAATTCACGCGTTTGTGCATTTTCCACCTGGCCACCCAGCTGAGCGGCCATGACCTGCATGCCATAGCAGATGCCGAGGATGGGGACACCCAGCTCGAATACGATTTGTGGTGCGCGCGGTGCATTTTCGGTAAAAGCCGAGGCAGGCCCGCCGGAAAGCACGATACCGATGGGCGCGAGATCCTGGATAAATTGCGGATCGACATCAAATGGATGCAGCTCGCAATACACATGGGTTTCCCGAATGCGGCGCGCGATCAGCTGTGTGTATTGGGAACCAAAATCCAGGATGAGAATAGTTGGGTGCATGTGAGGAAGGTTTATTCGATATGGTAATTGGGCGCTTCCTTGGTGATGTGTACATCATGCACATGTGATTCGCGTACACCGGCGGAAGTGATTTCAATAAACTCGGCTCTTTCATGAATGTCCTGGATGGACGCGCAGCCCAGGTAGCCCATGCTGGATCGAACGCCCCCCATCAGTTGATGAATGACGCTGACCAGCGTGCCTTTATAGGGTACGCGCCCTTCCACGCCTTCCGGAACCAGTTTATGGGCTTCATGCCGTTCGGTTTCCTGGAAATAGCGATCGCTTGATCCTTGCTGCATGGCCGATAACGAACCCATGCCACGATAGCACTTGTAGGATCGCCCCTTGAGCATTTCGATTTCGCCCGGAGATTCCTCCGTGCCCGCCAGCAAGCCACCCAGCATGACAGCGTCTGCCCCGGCCGCAAGCGCCTTGGCGATATCGCCGGAATAGCGAATCCCGCCATCGGCGATTACCGGTATATCCGAGCCAAGCAATGCTGTCGCAACGTTGTCGATCGCTGAAATTTGTGGCACCCCGACACCAGCGACGACTCTCGTGGTGCAAATCGAGCCAGGGCCGATGCCAACCTTTATCGCGTCAGCACCGCAATCCACCAGCGCCCTGGCCGCAGAAGCCGTGGCAATATTGCCGGCGATCACCTGGATATCTGGGAAATGTTTCTTGACCCAGCGCACACGATCCAGCACCCCTTGCGAATGACCATGCGCGGTATCCACGACGATGACATCCGCTCCCGCTTCGACCAGCGCGGCAGCGCGTTCGTCACTACCTTCTCCGACACCGATTGCCGCCCCGACGCACAGGCGTTCCTGGCCATCCTTGGTCGCATTGGGATGCTCGGTGGTTTTGGTGATGTCCTTGACGGTGATCATGCCGCGTAATTCGAAGTTGTCATCGACTATCAGTACTTTTTCCAGTCTGTGCTTGTGCAGCAAAGCCAGCGCCTCTTCGTGGGAGGTGCCTTCCTTGACGGTTACCAGGCGCTTTTTGGGGGTCATGATGTTTTTGACCAGTTGGTCGAGGTTGGTTTCAAACCGTAAATCGCGATTGGTTACGATTCCCAGGACTTTTTTGCCCTTGACCACAGGCAAGCCAGAAATGTTGTGCTGTTTGATCAATTCCAGCACCTTTCGCACGGTCATATCCGGGGAAACGACAACCGGATCTTTAACTACGCCGCTTTCGAAGCGTTTTACTTGCGCGACTTGTGCGGCTTGCATGCCGATCGGCATATTCTTGTGAATAATGCCGATGCCGCCTTCCTGGGCGAGGGCGATGGCCAGTCTCGCCTCGGTGACCGTGTCCATTGCGGCGGAGATAACCGGTATCTTGATTTTGAGCGTACGGGTGAGTTGCGTGGTCAGGTCGACATCTCTTGGCAAAACTTCTGAATGAGCGGGCACCAATAGGACATCGTCGAAAGTGAGAGCTTTCTGTATTAGTCGCATGCTTACGATCCTTCACAAAACGATATTATAACGGAACCCGTCATGCTGTTTTGCACTTACTCCAGTTTGTGTGCAGCTTGGGAATAAAACTACTTGCGCATGCGTGGGGCCGCATAGCGTGTTTCCTTGTCGAAATCGTCCCAGATATAGGCTGGATCGACCATGGGTGTGGTAGGCACAAAAAACGTGGCAATATCGACCGCGCCACTTAAAGTCCGGCCGATCATGTGGACAAGGCCGGTAAAAAAGCCTGCCGTCATGCCGTAAGCGGCCCCTTGCTGATGGCCGGTGATCATCATGGTTTTGGGAATTTCAGCCACGCCCGTCACGACGTTGGCAACACCGTTGCCTAGCTTTTCTCCCACTTTGGTGGGATATTCGCCTGCCTGCGCATTCATGGGAAACAACCAACATAGAGCGGCAACTAACAGGAATAATCTGAAGGTTTGATGCATTTCTGTATCTCCTTATGAAAAAGTGTGTTTCCGGTGGATCGTGTCAACGCAAGCTGATGATCGGCCAGCCGTTCTTTTGTGCGTGCTCGTGCAAGGTGGCATCGGGATCGACTGCCACCGGGTGTGTCACTTTGCGCAACAGTGGTAGATCATTGAGCGAATCGCTGTAAAACCAGCTTTGCAAGAATGAAAGCCAGGTAAGATTCTGTTCATTAAACCATTGTTCCAGCCGGGTGATTTTGCCTGCCTGAAAACAGGGTATTCCCGAGACGCGGCCGGTAAATTGTCCATTTTTCTGCTCAGGTTCGGTCGCGATCAAGTGCCGTATCCCCAGCGCCTGGGCAATCGGCGCAGTCACAAAACTGTTGGTCGCGGTAATAATGATGCATAAATCCTGTTCGGCCTGGTGCCTGGCGATCAATTCGCGTGCGCCGGGGGCAATCAGCGGCATGATCTTCTGTTGAATGAAGCTGCTGCGCCATGCATGCAACTGTTCACGAGGATGGCGGGACAAGGGTTTGAGCTGAAAGTCCAGGAATTCATGGATATCCAACGTGCCGGCCTTGTATTGTTCATAAAATTCGATGTTGCGGGCCTCGTAGACTTCCCGGTCGAGCACATCTTGCTCGATGAGGAACTGCGCCCATTGAAAATCACTGTCGCCAGCCAGGAGGGTATTGTCGAGATCGAATAAAGCCAACTTCATGATGCCGGATTCCTCGGTTGGAGTGGCTGGCATGCAGGGTGATGCAAGCAGGGAGTCATGTCAAAACTTTTGGTCAAAGATAAGGTGTTCATAAAATTAATGTTCAAATCGGCGCTCAGCTATGTGCCTGGGATGAAGCTGACTGCAACAGTTCGCGTAACAAGGGCAGCGTGACCGGGCGTCGCCTGGCCAGAGAAAAGCGGTCCAGTGCGTTGATCAGTTTGATCAAAGAGGGCAGATCCCGTTGCGCGTGCTTCAACAGATAATCACAGATTTCCTGGGATAACTCAAACCCGCACCGTTTCGCATGGCCTTTCATCACTTCGATTTTATTCTCATCAGCCAATTCATGCACCTGATAAACCAGTCCCCAGCCTAAACGGGTCGTCAGATCCGGTCGTAAATCAAGTTGTGCCGGGGGAGCGGTGCCGCTGGCCAGGAATATGCCCTGGTTGTTTTCATAGATGCGATTGTAAAGATTGAATAGTTTGATTTGTCCTGGGGCATCCAATCGTTCGACATTGTCGACTGCTACGCAGGCCATGGTTGCACTGAAACTGAATTTGTCTGTAAGAGCGCAATCGATATAGGCGGCCTGCTGATGTTGCTGCAAGAAAACATCGGTGACTGCCTGCAGCAAATGGCTTCTGCCACTGCCTGCTTGACCCCACAGATACAAGAAACGATCTTGTTGCTGTCCGGCAATCAGGTTGGTTAGTACATGCAGCAATTCAGTGTTATCCCCGGGAATGTAATTCTCCAGAGTGGGTGGATCGGTTTTATTCAGGTCCAGGAGTAGCTGCTTCATTGGTGGTGTCAGAGAGTGCTTTTCATGGTGAAGAAAAATGCGACCAAAAAGTGACTGTTGAATGGAATGGACGAGTGGGCATTTTCCACGCTTTCTAGGCGTTTTGTAAAGCCAGGAAAATGCCGGAGGCTTGTTTGGGTTGGCATGGTGTGTGCAAGCTTGTATGGAGAGTGATAAAAGCGTATCCCGCAACCATCATGCGCAGGGTGTGCCTGCGCATACATCTCGCTGAACATTGTATAGCGGCATGTTCGATTATAGGTGATGGCCAGAAAAACGGGTGATGTCATTTAGACCTGGCGGCGTAAATCAGGATTTACGTTTGTCATGACAATTTTTTACTTGCCAATTTAAACGTTGATGAATATCATTCTCATTTGTATTATCGTTATTAAGGGAGATGGGGTGTATGAAAAAACAAATTGATCGGCGAGCGGTGAATACAAGACCGCTGACGGGCCGATCGCTGTTGGTGAAAAGCCTGGCTTGTCTGGGTATTTGTATGGCTACGACGCCGGCCATGGCGGAAGAAGCCGCTGCCAAGGTCAAACTGGCGCCGGTGACGGTCGTCGGGGAACATCAGGAACGGCTGGAGCGCCCTGGCTCGGCACATGTGGTAACCGAGCAAGAACTGCGGGCCCAGAACTACGACAATATCGACCAGGCCTTGCGGCGTGTGCCCGGCGTTTATTTCAGGCAGGAAGACGGCTTCGGCTTGTTTCCCAATATCAGCTTGCGGGGAACGGATACGACCCGCAGTGCCAAAATTACCGTAATGGAAGACGGCGTGATGATCGCGCCAGCCCCTTATTCCGCACCTGCCGCATACTTTTCACCCGCGACCGGTCGGATGAGCAGCATAGAAGTTCTCAAGGGCTCGAGTCAGGTCAAATATGGTCCGCATATCACGGGCGGGGTGCTTAATTATCAGTCCACGCAAATCCCACTCAAGCAGCGCGCTTACCTGCGCAGCACCTATGGCGAATTCGGGGATTTCCGTGCCCATGGTTTTGTTGGCAATACCCTAGATACCGAATGGGGGCGCTTTGGCTACGTGCTGGAAGGGTACTTCAGAAGAAACGATGGTTTTAAAGAGATCGATAAAACCCCTGATTTCCGCAATTCCGGCGATACCGGCTTTACGCGTTTCGAGCCCATGGTCAAGCTTTCCTTTGAGCCTAAAACCGATCTTTATCAGCACTTCGAATTCAAGTTCGGCTATTCCAGCATAGACGCCGATGAAACCTATTTGGGACTGGCGGATGCGGATTTCCGGAATAATCCTTATCGGCGATATGCCGCTAGCCGCTTCGACAACATTACGACCGAGCAATTTCGTGGCCACTTGCGGCACTTTATCGCGCCGACCGATAATCTGGATGTGACCACTACCTTCTATTACACCGAATTCAGCCGCAACTGGCAGAAGCTCCATGATCTTCGCAATGTCCCCGGTGTTGGAAATATGAATTTATCGCGGGCAGTAGCCGGTGCGAATGGGGGCGCAGGGTTGGCCTGCCTCAAAGGCGATCTGGATTGTACCTTGCGCGTGCGTAACAATAATCGCGATTATATGACCCAGGGCGTCGAATCGGTCGCCAATTACCGCTTCGATACCGGACAAATCGCGCATCACATTACCGGTGGCGTCCGCTATCACTATGACGAGGAGCGCCGCTTCCAGCGCGACGAGCTTTTCTTTCAGGCGGCCAACGGCACAATCTTCGATCACAATCCAGGCCAACCAGGTGACGCTGGCAACAGAAAGGACTCTGTCGACGCCCTGGCTTTTCATATGCAGGATCGGATCCGCTGGGGACGGTGGCAGTTTATTCCTGGCATCCGCTATGAACGCTTATGGCTCAATCATAAAAACTTTGATAATCAAGCCAATAGCGGACGTGCGTCGCTGGATCTATTCGCCGGTGGTCTTGGCGTGGTCTATGATCTGAGTGAGGAATGGAAGCTGATCGGTGGCGCGCACAGAGGTTTCTCTCCGCCGAATCCAACGTCGGTAGTGGTTAATAAGCTGAAAGAAGAGACCAGCACCGGCTTTGAATGGGGTGCCCGTTATCTGGGCATGAACGGTGCGCTGTCTGCCGAGGCGATCGGTTTTCTGACCTTGTTTGACGACCTGATCGTGGTTGACAACATTGGTGGGACGGGTACAGGCATGGCGGACAATTTGGGCAAGGCCCAGAGTCTCGGGTTGGAATTTTCCACCACCTTTGATGCGGGTATGGCCAATAATTGGGGTTTCAGCAATCCGTATTTCTTTACTTTTACGTATACCGATGCTACGCAGCGTAGCAATGCCAGATCAACCAATCCTGAATCCATTTTCAGTTTTGGTGAGAAAGGCAACAAAATTCCCTATATTCCTGAATATCAGCTGACTACCGGTACCAGTATCGAGTTTGCCGAATGGGCTTTCAATTTCACGGCCAGCTATATTGGCGCGACCTATACCAGTGCCAGCAATGTAACTGCCCAAGTCGATGGCGACGGCAATCCGGACGCCCGCTTTGGCAAGACCGACAGTTACTGGTTATTGGACATGAGCGCGCATTATCAAGTCAAGCGGGGTGTCAGAATCCTGGCGGGTGTGCACAATCTCCTGGACGAGAAGTATATCTCCTCACGTCAACCGCATGGCCCTCGTCCTGGCGCGCCAAGGATGGCCTACGCCGGTTTCGAGCTTAATTTCTAGTATCCTTCCCTCCGCATCAAACCAACCATTCTGCTCGTGACCAAAACGGGCGGAATGGTTGCTCCTCCCAGACTTGAATGATCCCAAATGTCGCCAGCCGGGCATGAAGATCACCACTGCTTTTTTATCACAGTAGTCCAGGACGATATTCGCTGGCATTCATTCTTGGATGACTGCCTGCAATTGCGTTAATATGCTGTAGCGATTTCTTTGCCTTCCATAGAGTCGGGTATAGTAGCTATGATGCGTAATATAATTGCTGGCATAATGGTTTTTGGTTTGAGCTGTGCGATGGTCTCGACTGGATATACGCATGAGTCGAAGGCGCCGACATGGCTGGATGAAATCAAGATGGGCGTGCTTTACCATGACATAGCTGGCTTGTGGAGCCGGTTCAGCCGGGAGCGCGGCGTGGACCTGAATCTGGAAGCCATTTTCTCGCCCCATACCCATTTTCTAGGCGGCGCCATCCAGCCTGCTTTAGGCGGGTCGGTCAATGTCTCGGGCGATACTTCCAAATTGTATGCGGGCTTGCGTTGGCAATATGCGCATGTCAGTGGTGTTTTTATCGGAGTCGGTTTGGGTGGCGCGGTCCATACTGGCAAGCTAAGTCCGCCGCGCCAGGACCGTAAAGCACTTGGATCCCGGGTATTGTTTCACATTCCGCTCGAAATCGGCTATCGCTTCAAAGCTAGGCATGCCTTGTCGGTATACTTTGATCATGTCTCCAACGCCCATCTCGCCAAGGATAACGAGGGTCTGGATACGCTGGGGGTGCGCTATGGCTACCGATTCTAGTAGCAGCATAAGCAGAATTGGCGGCGCTGTGAAAAACCTTACCTAATATGTAGAGCGCGCTTGCGCACCATCAAACATTCTGACTGGCGCCAGCAAATCGTTTTGCATAACAAAAACCTACGATGCGCAGCTCAACGGGCTGCGGCTATCCAGACGCCTTTCGGCGGCAATGTATGGCCGCAGTGGATATGACGTTTAAAAGATAGGCCCTAAACGGAAATTTCCAAACAGCCTCTAAATTAATTGCGGTCAATTGAAGAGATATGGGAGCGGAAATCAGTTGTTGCCCATGTGGCAGCCAGGAACAATATAGCGAGTGTTGCGGCCGTTATCTCGAAAAGCAAGCATCTGCGCCCAGCGCGGTCGCGTTGATGCGTTCACGCTACACCGCCTATACGCTCGGTCGTGAGGATTACCTGCTGGCAACCTGGCATCAAAGTACCCGCCCGGCGTCACTGGGATTGGCGCGTGAATCGCACAGCAAGTGGCTCGGGCTGACCGTGAAGTACCATGAACAAGTGTCGCCCGGTCGGGCGACAGTGGAGTTCGTGGCACGCTATAAGGTAGGGGGACGTGCGCATCGATTGCATGAAATGAGCCGCTTTATCTATGAAGCCGGGCAATGGTTTTATATCGATGGCGATATATGTTAGGCAGTTTCTACGATGGCCTTGTTTCCGATCCCGGCTCAGCGGCCGCGGACGGGTTTGCGACGCGTGAGAACGAGACTCACCAGGCACAAGCCGACCAGGGCGAGCGTAGCCGGCTCTGGAACTTGTCGCGTTTCCCCTGGTATGCTGCTTCCCGGATAATCTGGATTTGTGGCAGCAGGTGAACCTGGTCCAGGAATCATAGGGAAGCCACCCCCACCTCCACCAATTCCAATTCCAGGAGGAAAGGATCCTCCTCCATTCGGCGTATCGTTCATGGATCTGGCAATTTGATGCCGTCGACTGCCTAATTCCTGTATGGACTGGGTGTCGATAAATGGAGTGATGTCGTCAAACCCGCCCCATATTGCGCCCATGCGATCATGATTGTTGCCGATGTGCGGGTTCAGGCTGGGTAAATAGGATTGGTTATTGTTCGCAGGCATATGCTGATTGAAGAGTGGCTTCGCTTTGTCGGCAAAGGTAAAGGTCTGCATTGTCGCCTGGGCACCCACCGATACAAGCAGCAGGGCCATGCCAAGGATAGGTGCCGAAAGCCTGATATGTAGGGTTGTAGTGTTCATTTTCGTTTGCCTCGTTTGTCAATGTTGTCTTCAGATCATGGTGTGAATGAGAGATCTGAGCGAAACTCTATTCCAGGCAGGGAGAAAAGAATATTGTACTGAGGTCTAGGATATAAAAAGTAAGGCCGGGGAATATCAGAAGGTATGAGCAGGCATCGCACAGATCTCTCTGGTTTCCAAACAGCTTCAAACGGAATCAATGCTTGGCAAACCATGCGGACTTTGTGCTAATTTGGTTATACCGGGAGAGTCCTGAAAAGAATCATGCGACAGCCTACCGGGGGACTGTATTGCATCATCCCGAAAATCCCAGCGGAGCTATTTGGCTCACATGTTGTCATGAAATGAATAGGTTTTTTTGTACCCCTGGTGGGTGGCGGTGCTACGAGCCGTATTGCGCAGCTTTTAAACCCCATGGCGGCATTGCAATGCCTTGAATGAAATAGCTTTCATGTCGTCGTGGTGCTTTGTCCTGTGCTCTGGAAACCGCGCATTTCAACCTGTTTAGGATTTCCAGGATGATTGAACCATTGCAGAATCGGGAGAAACTCATGTCAGACATCAAAGCGGTTTTGATTGCTGCTGTCCTTGTTGCAGTCATTTTTTCCATGCCCATGGTACAAGCGGATACGTTGTATAAAAATGACGGGGGAGCCGGAGAGCAGCAGATGGAAAGCGAGCGCGAGCTGCACAAGCGCGCACGGGAGTTGGGGCGAGACGAGCGCAAGCGCTGGGAAGAAATGAATCGCGAGAAGCGCCAGCATCGGCAACAAATGTTGCGCGAGGAAATCAAGCCGCGCCAAGAGGTGGATCGCTACTAAGAAGCTGTGTGGAAATGCCTGTTTGGGGCCGATTTCTTCAACGTCATATTCATTGCGGCGATGCATTGCCGCCGAAAAGCGTCTGGATGGCCGCGGCCCGTTGGGCTTCGCCATGAACGGCAGTGAATGTATGTGCGGCGGTCATTTTTTACTGTCCCATCTTTGCGAGCGCAGCGAAGCAATCCAGCCCAACGTCAACCTGACCTTGATGTCGAATACCTCGCCTGGTAGGCAGCAGCCGTTGGGCTTCGCATTGGATGGTGCGCAAGCGCACCCTGCCGATAAACGCTGATCACTATTGCCAGCCGGTTACTTCGTAACCTTTCTCTTGCAGGCACCGGTTAACAAAATTCGCAAAAGCCGGGTTGGGTTGTGAGGATCTTGCGGGCGACAGGATGCTTCTCAAAAAGCCGTAGGTGGCGCCACTGGCGGCACCTACCATGGCGCCTGTTCCCGGCGAACCCGTAATGGCGCCCCCGACAGCGCCACTGGCCGCGCCAGCGCCACCCCCGATGACCGTGCTCGATGCAACATTGCCACTTCTCCCGCCACTTTCTCTCGCGCCAGCAGCTCTGGCCAATTGCCTGCAGTCCTCAATATCCCGCTCGGCAACATTTTTTCCGACCGACAGGTAATGAGCATTGGGGTACAGGACCGGTCGTGTGCTGGCGCATGCCACGAGCCCTGATATGAGCAGACCCATGGCGAGTAATCTTGCTGATTTCATTGTTGAACCTTTCTTTGGAGCGCTGTTGTCATCGGCCTGACAGAAAGCCATGGCACAACGCCTACGGGCAGGCGATCAGCCTGATATTGCCGTTTGAATGGAATTGACGCGGCGCGCCGCCATCAGTGGTAACGCCCAGGGCATGCCATGTGCCACTCAATGTTGCAGCCTCTAGCACTGCGCTGACAGTTTCATGCCAGGCCCCAAATGCTTCGGTATGACCCGACCCTTGAATGGTCATTTTAACCTGGTTGCCTACTATTGCCGCATTGCCATGTGCCGCGGTGATTTCGCCTAGCCCGTTATCTTCACGGCCATAAAGCGCATAGTGCCCGCCGTCCTTCTGGTATATCCCAAATTGATACATCCAGGCAGGAACTTCGTTGATCAGCACTTGCCAGCAGAAATCGCCATGATAGGTTTCCGCATGAGACTGGGGTATCATCGAGAACATGAGCAAGCCAAACAATGCAGGAAAAGATAGAGAGGTTTTCATTTTAAGATCGCTCCGGGAACGTTGAGAACAAATTTTGTCGTGAAGTAAAAATCGTAAGCCATTGCCTCATCTGGCAGCATCTCGCTTCATATATGACAGCATGGTCTCATAGCGAAATAAATTTCGCAAAAACTTTTATATTGTGCAGACTTGCCGGCGCTGCGTGATCGATTGTAGCCATTTTGACCGCATTCTGGATCTTTGGTAGATTGGTTGTGGTGCGGAGACATTCGCTTGTTTTCCATATTTGAGACCTCACAATTTCGAGAAGCGCTTTGCATTGCCATCCGGCGAGAATCTGTGGTGCGGCCAATACGACCCACTATTCCAAGCGCTATGGGCACTGATCATGACAATCCAGCAAGACTGCATCACATCCATTGATCGGACGTTGGACAGAATCAGCCTAACATTCATCCATACCGGTTTTCATGTCCAGCAATCAACTTTCCAGAACTGTACCTTCATTCAACCTGGTGAGCCACACATTATGAGATTTTCAGGTTGAACGGTAGGGCGGAGCGTATCCACCGCTATTTGGTGATTTTTCTGCATGTCATCATGGCGGTGGAGCTGGTGTTCGTCATCAATGACGGCCATTGGATGCATGCTTTCCTATTGCTTGCCATCAGCAGCATTACCCTGATGCCGGTCGTGCTGGGGCGCAGATTCCGGATTTACATCCCGGCCGAATTCCAGATTCTGGCGATTCTGTTCGTTTTTGCCGCCTTGTTCCTGGGCGAAATCCATCGCTATTACGACCGCCTGTGGTGGTGGGATATCGCGCTGCATGCCAGCGCCGGGCTGCTGCTGGGGATTTTTGGCTTTTTGTTGGTGTACGTGCTCAACGAAAACAAGCGCGCCGAGCTGTCGATGCGCCCGCGCTTCATCGCGTTCTTTGCCTTTCTGTTTTCTGTCGCCATGAGCGCCCTGTGGGAGATTTTCGAGTTCGCGATGGATCAGATTTTCGGCACCAACATGCAAAAACCGATGCTGGGCGATGATTCCGGATTGACCGATACCATGTGGGATCTGATCGTCAATGTGATCGGCGCGCTCATCATCAGCCTGCTCGGCTGGCGGTACCTGGTGCGGGGCAAGCGTTCCTTTATCGAAGTCTGGATAGCCAAATTCATCGACCGCAATCCACGCCTTTTCAGCCGCTACGATAAGCATCCGCCGGATGAGGACTGAGTTTGCCGGATATGCGATTTCCCTCCGATTCCCCTCGGAATAAAGCGAAGAAAACTGTCTATTTTGGGATTATAAACCCGGAAAAGTGCGGTGTATTCTTGACCCGGATTGTCTGGACATCGTTTGCAAGAACGGTGTCTGCGGAAAAACGGCTTGCCGATTCATCAATTGATCGCAAGACATGCCGTTATGACAATCTGGAAGGTGTCCTAGGAGGCTGTCCGAGAATAGGCTGATCTACTGCGGACGAGCCTGATTGGCCGGATTTTACGATCCTTTTCGTTAAATAGAACAACTATTCGCCTCAAATAATCGAAAAATCCAACTCAAACAGCCTCGCCCTCGCTACGATCGCTATTCTCGGACAGCCTCCTAGCACCGCTTGCCTGTTTTCAACCGCTTTGCGCAATCATCAGGGGAATTTTGAATGGCTCGAATAAAATCCGGTCGCGCTGCATCAGTCAGCCGATCACCAGAACAAGCAACTACAACGGCTATCTCATCAAGCATGCAGTCCCCTGAAAAGTACAAGGCCTCTTTCTGCCCGGACATAGCAAGCTTGCCTGGCGTCAAGCCCGCCCATGCAGCCGGCTGCAAGGAAATCGTTTTTATCGACCAGGGCGTCGAAGACTATTCCCATCTGATTGCAGCGGCCAGAGCCGGTGTCATGGTGCATGTCATCGACAGCAGCCGGGACGGCGTGCGGCAAATGAGCGCCGTCCTCCAGCAGCAATCGGGACTCAGTGCCGTGCACATCGTTTCACATGGCAGCGCGGGCTGCCTGGCGCTCGGAAACAGCCTGCTCACAGTCGAAACACTCGAACGTTATCGGGGCGACCTGTTTGCCTGGCAGCAGGCGCTGAAAGATCATGCCGAAATCTTGCTATATGGCTGTAATGTCGGCCAGGGGGCGCTGGGTGAATATTTTGTCCGGCAGCTGGCGGATATGACTGGTGCGAATATTGCTGCATCCACCACGCTTACCGGCCATGCCAGCAAGCAAGGCGACTGGGAATTGGCTTTTACCATAGGCGAAATAAAATGCCCCATCGCCTTTACCGATAATCTGGCCGCTGCCTATCCTGGCGTGCTCGTGGCAGTCGAAAATTATGATGTCGATCCGGGACTTGGTAGTTTTCCAACTTCATTTGAATTGAATGGATTTGTCTATGCCTTTACTGATGAGGGAGATGGGGGGGATTTTGGCTGGATAAATCAATATGGGGTTGGTGATTCGGGGTTCGTCAGTCCGGGTTCTTTGGGTGCTTCAAATACAGGCACGACGGAAAGTTTTACCATTCGCAAATCTGATGGCACACCATTTCTGTTTAAAGAGATCTGGATATTCGCTGAGTTAGATGATGTCACTGTTGCTGGTATGTTGAATGGAAGTGCGATTGATTCCACAATCATATCCGCAGGAGTTGCCTGGGCAGCCGCATCATTTTCCGGTGATGGTACCGTTATCGATACACTTAAGATTTCTTCGGTAGATTTCATTCCAAATCTTGATGGAATCGATAATTTTAAATATTCTCTGGCACTTCCCAATGCTTCTCCCAACCTGACCATCAACAACGACAACAGCCTGCTCTATACCGAGAATGACACCGCCACCCAGATCGACGCCAGCGCAATCCTCAACGATCCGGACGGCGATGCGGACTGGGATGGCGGAACGCTCACCATCCAGATCACCGGCAACGCTGAAGCGGCAGACCACCTCAGTATCGTCAATCACGCAGTAGGCAGCATCCACACCTTCGGCAATAAGCTAAAAGATGGTGCGACGGAGGTCGGTACCTTGAGCGCGGATGAGGGCACGGTCAGCGGTGGTACGATGCTGACCATCACCTTCAACGACCAGGCAACCAATGCGCGGGTCCAGCAGGTCGTCCAAGCCATTCATTATCACAATGATTCCAACGACCCCGGCACCGGGGACCGCACCATCACTTTCACGGCAACCGACCGGCATGGCGGCACAGCGTCGGATACGCGCACCGTGGCGATTACTGCCACCAACGATGCGCCGACATTGACAGCAACTCCCGCTACGCTGGATTTTACCGAAGGCGAAGCACCGGTATCGCTGTTTTCCGGCACGGCAATCGATGCCGTGGAAGCGGATGACAAGATTATTGAACTGGTTCTGACTGTCACCCAGGTGACCGATGGCGCGCATGAAGTGTTAACCATCGATGGTTCCGGCGTCAGCCTGACGGACGGCAATTCAGTCGCATCCACAGCCAACCATGCGATGGCGGTCGGGGTGGCTGTGACAGGGACTACGGCTACAGTAACCATTGGCAAGGCGGGCGGCATCACCCCCGCCGAGGCACAAACCCTCGTCAATGCGATCGCCTACAGCAATACCAGCCGCGATCCGACGGCAGCCAACCGCGTCATCACCCTGACCTCGATCCAGGATAACGGCGGCACCGCCGATGGCGGGATGGATACCACCGCGCTGGCCATTGCTTCGACCGTAACCGTCGTGCCAGTCAACGATCCGCCTGAGATCGACAATTTGGATGGCGATGCGGTCAGTTTCAGTGTGGGTGGCGCGGCGGTTGCGCTGGATAAGGATGCCGATGTCACGCTGACGGACGTCGACACGAGCGTATTCGATGGCGGCAAGGTGACAGCGGCGATAACCGCCAATGGCCAGTCTGCTGAGGACGAGCTGCTGGTCGGAGATGTCGGGCCCATTTCCCTGTCAGGCTCGAATGTCGAGCATACCGATGGCGTCACCATCGGCACCGTGACGGGTGGAACCGCTGGAGATAGCCTGGTGGTGACGCTGAATGCCCATGCAACCGTGGCACGGGTGCAGGATTTGCTGAAAGCCTTGCAATATGTCAACACCAATCCGGACACGGTCAATACTGACCCACGCACCGTGAGCGTGACAGTCGATGACGGCGAGAGTGAACATTCCACTTCATCTGTTCAATCGATTACGGTTAACCTAGTTCGGGCGCCCATCATCGATCTGGATAGCGATGGCAGTACTTTCACTGAAAAGGGTGGGGCCGTTGCCCTGGTGGGTGAAGGTGCTACGATTACCGATGATGGCAGTTTCAAGTCACTCACCGTCACGCTCACCAATCGCCCGGATGGCGTAGCCGAAAGCCTGAGTTCCACCTACGGTACCGGTGCTCTGACAGTCAATGACGAGGCCGTCACCATTGCTGCCTATGACAATGCCACCGGTGTGCTGCATATCAGCGTGACTGGTGGCCCGGTTTCCGAGGCAACCATGCAGCTGCTGATCCAATCGATTCGTTATGACAATGCCAGCAACGATCCCGATACGACCGCGCGTAGCATTACCTTTAGCGCTACCGACAACGATGATCATGTCGGGCCGCCTGTCACTGCTACCCTCAACATGGTGGCGGTCAACGATCCGCCGACACTGACTGCTACCGGTGCGGACCCCACTTTTTCCCAGGGGGGAGCGGCTGTCAGTCTGTTCAGTGATGCTGACGCCAGCACGGTCGAAAGCGGTCAATTACTCAAACAGCTGATCATCACTGTCACGAATGTGACCGATGGCGACGGTGCAAACGAGTGGCTGTCGGTCGATGGGCAGGAGATCGCCCTGTCCAATGGCAATTCAGGTACGGCCGGTACCAATCAGATTGCTTATAGTGTGGCTTGGAATGACGGTACCGCAACGCTGACTTTGACTAAAGCGGGCATGAACACAGCGGCCGTGCAGGCGCTTGTCGAGGGACTCGGCTACCGCAACACCAGCACGCCGCCCAGCGATAGCACTCGGGTCGTGACCATCACCAGTCTGAAGGACGATGGCGGCACGGCGGATGGCGGAGAAGATACGGCAGTGCTTTCGATCGCGTCGACCGTCAGCGTGACGCCTTATCCGACTCTCAGCAGCGCAACCTATGATGCGGCAACCGGCGAGCTGATCGTAATTGGTGCCCATATTCAGGCCAACGACAGCGAGGCCGATATCGATATGTCCAAACTGACCCTTACGGGCGAAGGCGGGGAGACCTATACCCTGACGGATTCTGCCAATGTCGACCGTGATTCAGACACGCAGTTCACCGTCACATTGAGCGTGGCCGACCGGGTTGCGCTCAATCAGATCATCAATAAAATCGGTACGGTTTCCACCACCGGCACAGTCTACAATCTGGCCGCGGCTGATGACTGGAATACGGCCGTGATGGATGGTGATACCGCCGATATGACCGGAAACGGCATGACCGTCAGCAACGTGCCTGTGCCCGCGATCACTTCCGCGACTTATGATGCAAGTACCGGCATATTGGTCGTGACCGGCACAGACTTTGTAAAGCGTGCGGGCGATGCCAACGATATCGATGTCTCCAAACTGGCTTTCACTGGAGAAGGCGGCGAGAGCTACACGCTCACCAGCGACAATGTCGACATCACATCGGGTACAGCCTTCACTGTCACGCTGAATGCCGCCGATAGAGTGGCCGTCAACCAGTTTCTCAACAAGAATGGTACGGATTCGACTGGTGGTACGCCTTATAACCTGGCCGCGGCCGAAGACTGGGCGGCCGGCGCCGATACGGCGGTGGCGGTCGCCGATATGACCGGAAACGAGATAACCGTCAGCAACGTGGCCGTGCCGACCATCACAGCGGCCACCTATGACGCCGGGACTGGCGTGCTGGTGGTGACCGGCACCGACTTTCTGAAGCGGGATGGCGCTGCCAACGATATCGATGTCTCCAAACTGGCTTTCACTGGAGAAGGCGGCGAGAGCTACACGCTCACCAGCGACAATGTCGACATCACATCGGGTACAGCCTTCACTGTCACGCTGAATGCCGCCGATAGAGTGGCCGTCAACCAGTTTCTCAACAAGAATGGTACGGATTCGACTGGTGGTACGCCTTATAACCTGGCCGCGGCTGAAGACTGGGCGGCCGGCGCCGATACGGCGGTGGCAGTCGCCGATATGACCGGAAACGAGATAACCGTCAGCAACGTGGCCGTGCCGACCATCACAGCGGCCACCTATGACGCCGGGACTGGCGTGCTGGTGGTGACCGGCACCGACTTTCTGAAGCGGGATGGCGCTGCCAACGATATCGATGTCTCCAAACTGGCTTTCACTGGAGAAGGCGGCGAGAGCTACACGCTCACCAGCGACAATGTCGACATCACATCGGGTACAGCCTTCACTGTCACGCTGAATGCCGCCGATAGAGTGGCCGTCAACCAGTTTCTCAACAAGAATGGTACGGATTCGACTGGTGGTACGCCTTATAACCTGGCCGCGGCTGAAGACTGGGCGGCCGGCGCCGATACGGCGGTGGCAGTCGCCGATATGACCGGAAACGAGATAACCGTCAGCAACGTGGCCGTGCCGACCATCACAGCGGCCACCTATGACGCCGGGACTGGCGTGCTGGTGGTGACCGGCACCGACTTTCTGAAGCGGGATGGCGATGCCAACGATATCGATGTCTCCAAACTTACCATTACGGGCCAGGGGGGGACAACACATACCCTGACTGACACGGCGAATGTAGAGATCACTTCGAGCACGTCTTTCAGCGTGACATTGAGCGCGGCCGACAAGACCGCCGTCAATCAGATCATCAACCACGCAGGCGCCACCTCGGTTGACGATACCGTGTATAACCTCGCGGCTGCCGAGGGTTGGGCGGCGGGTGCCGATGCAGCGGTCAACGTGGCTGACCTGACCGGAAATGGCATCACGGCCACGCTGCCGCCACCGTCCTCTGGTGGTGGCGGGACCGCGCCACCAGCCGTGCCCACGACTGCCACGGTCGATGGAATGCCTGTGACGATAATTACGCAATCCGATGGTGCCGTCCTCTTGACTGTGCCAGTGGTGACAGATGCTTGGGAAAACGACCCGACCACATCATCCCATGAGCATGCTGACATTCCAGTTGTCACGCATGCACAAGGTAAGCCGTTATTGACCGTCGGTCTGCCGATTGGCGTGGGTTTGCGCGCGGCAGGTCAGCCACAGGCGCAGAGCAAATCCAGTGCCGCGGAAGATTTGGTTGCACGTATTCAAAACAAGCTAACGCCGGGAGGCGCTTCGGGCCAAGCCATGACGGCGCATGCCCAGCAATTTATTGATACCGTGGAATTGGACAGTGCAGTGCATGTTCATACCATCGAACTGATAGCGGATTTGTCACAGCGTGCTGAGGTGCCGATCATGATCACGGGTTCGGCCGATCTTGCCAGCGGCAAGCAGCTGTTGGTGATCGATGGCAGCAATCTGCCGGCCGGTACCGTTTTGCAGCTGGACGATATCGCTTTCGCGGCCGTGAGCGGGCCGGTTCACCTGATGGGGGGTAAAGGGAGAAATTTCGTCACGGCCGATGGCCAGGACCAAGTCATTATCCTGGGCGCGGATGATGACATCCTGTTTGGAGGCGATGGCAACGATATCGTGGGCAGCCTCGGCGGCGATGATTTTGTTTCAGGCGGCGCTGGGGATGATGTCGTGTTTGGCGGTACCGGCAATGATATTTTGCATGGTGGGCCCGGCAATGACCGACTCAATGGGGGGTTCGGTTTCGATATGGCTCTCCAGGAAGGAGGGCTTGCCGATTATGAGGTCGCTATCCATGGCCATGAAGTGATTCTGACGCATCGCGATGGAGAGACCGATTCGCTGATCGATGTCGAGCTGGTGCGCTTTGACAGCGGCCCCAGCCTGGCTATCGCCTATTCTGCCGCCGAGGCGGCTGCCCATCATCTGGTTAAAACCTGGCTGGGGCGAGATTTGGCGCCTGGCGAGGGCAATGCGCTACAGAACTGGCGCAATGCCGAAGTGGACGAGATTGTAGCCGCTTTCCTGAACTTGCCGGAGGCAGCAGACTTGCGGGAGAAAAACAGCGACGAGTTGCTGGCTGGCCTGGCCAGTAATCCGTATGTCATCCAGCTCGATGTGGTGCGGGAGTTTATCGGTAGCGATGGCAACGATCAAGGCTATCTCCCGTTGGGGCTTGCGATGCATGTCGATGGCGGCGCCGGGCATGATGTCCTGCGCATGGCAGGCGGACGCGATGCCGTGCATCTCGAACTTGTCGGCGATGTCGTGGAGCTGACGCGCTTGAGTGATGGCGCCATGCTCGGTCTCAAAAATGCCGAAGCGATCGCGTTCGATAGCGGCGAAACAGTCCTGTTCGCGCACAACACGACAGAAGGCATTCTGGGCCGCCTGTTTCACAGCTTTTTCAACCGTGACGCCACCTCCGCGGAATGGCAACTGGGACGGGAAGCGCTTGCCGCTCAAGTTGATCCGGACATTATCCTTGATTGGTTTCAGGAAAAAACCGAATTGAACCACCTGACGGATGTGGATTATATCCAGGCGCTCTACTGGCAGACATTCGGGCGCCAGGCAGCCGGCAGCGAGCTGCAGGTGCAATTGCTCCGCCTGGACAATGAAACGGTTGATCGGTCATGGCTGGCGGTTGAGATTGCGGCCAGCGATGAAGCGATAGATCTGGTCGGTAACGTGATATTGACCGAAGGATGGATTTAGGGCACCTGGGGATGACTGTTTCAGACCGGCCTATTGCAAGGGTGCGCTTGCGCACCGATCGCGGCGCTTGTTCCCGGAAAATCAGCCAAACTGCAGCGGTTTTTGGCAATAGTCCGGAGAGCAAACGAAAAGACTGTCTTATCAACCACTATTGTCGCTTTTGGTAGTCAGTCGGTCAGGCACAATAGCTGAAATGCTGAATGGATAATCCGGATTACGGATATCCTGTGGCATGCTTTCATCACTCATCATTCAGCGTATCGCCCGGCTTCTGTTTCTGATGGGAAAATGGTGGCAAGCGCAAGGAATCTCAAACCATTGCCTGCCTGGCTGGATATAGACGGATAGTCTGGCTGCGGATTGGCGCATGCCATGCTCAGGATCCTGTTCCATGCAGTCCATGTTCGATTCGGATGGATTGCCAGAATTCAAGTGGCTGTTTTCAACGCTGTACTGGGTTTTCCAGATCTTACAATTGAAAAGGAGTTATTCGTGATGCAATGTCATCGTCGTTCAGTCGTATCCCTCACAGTCGGCATTGTGCTGTCATCCAGCGCGCTGGTCAGCAATCCGGCTTATGGTTGCAGTGCAGAACCCATGCTTGCCAGTCTGTGTGTGTTTGCGGGCAATTTTGCACCCCGCGGCTGGGCACTTGCACAAGGCCAGATAATGACCATTTCCAATAACACAGCCCTGTATTCGTTATTGGGCACCACCTATGGCGGCAATGGCCAAACCACCTTTGCTCTGCCTGACACCAGAGGACGTGCTGTGATCGGTGCGGGTCAAGGGCCAGGTTTAACGCATTATCAGCTTGGGCAAACGGGTGGTGTTGAGCAGGTCACCCTTACCGAAGCACAGCTGCCTGCCATCAGGCCGACCGCAACGGTCCATGCGCTAGGCAGCGCCGGTAACAGTGATAATCCGGGCAATCATGTTTGGGCCTCGGTGGGACGCCAGAATATTTATTCAGACACAGCGCCCAATGTCACTATGAGCCCCGGTGCGGTCAGTATCGAGCCGATCGGGGGCGGTCAGCCGCACGAAAATCGTTCGCCTTACATTGCGATGAACTGGATCATTGCGACCCAGGGCATGTATCCAAGCCGGGATTAGTGGCGAGTTCCGCTCTTTGTTCAGGCTGCTGGGCAGTGCTGCCCGTT
This sequence comes from Nitrosomonas sp. ANs5, assembly GCF_050584665.1. Lineage (NCBI taxonomy): Bacteria > Pseudomonadati > Pseudomonadota > Betaproteobacteria > Nitrosomonadales > Nitrosomonadaceae > Nitrosomonas > Nitrosomonas sp. ANs5. The sequence goes on along the minus strand of NZ_JBEUDO010000037.1, from coordinate 4,062 downwards.
AGTCTTGTTCTTATGGGCCGCTGAACTGTTTCCAGTTTCAACGCGGTGCATGAAACGCCCCCGGTATGGGTGCTGTAGCAGCACCCATACCGGGGGTGCGTTTGCACCCTATTTACCTGATTCAACTTATGCTAGATAAAGCGAAAAACCGTGGCCGGGCATTTTGCATCATTCTGGGCTGGTGGTGGGCTGCGGCATTGAGCGCCCAGCAGCCCTTACATCAGGATGAACTGGCCCTGGCTCAACAATGGTTGGCCGAAGGCCGCTACACCCAGGCGTTTGAAGTGTTTCAATCCTATGCTCAGGAAAAACAGCATCCGCTGGCCCAGTTTACATTGGCGCTTTTTTATCAACTGGGCTGGGGCAGGGAAATAGATGAAACACAGGCTTGCCAGTGGCATGGCAAAGCGGCGGAAAAAGGTGTGCCGGCAGCCAGCCATTTTTTTGCCGAATGTCTACACCATGGCATCCACCAGCCGGCAGATTATCCGGCTGCCATGCACTGGTATCAGCAAGCAGCCAATCTGGGTCATGCCATTTCATTGTGCGCGATTGCCGAGCTGGTGATACAAGGTAAAAGCCCAGAGACAAACCGTCAAAAAGCGCTGCAAGCATGTGAAGATGTCGCTGCAGCGGGTTCGATTCCCGCCCAATTGCAACTGGGGCGATTTTATCTGATGGACGACCCCTCCCTGCATGATCCGCAAAAAGCAGCCACCTGGTATGGCTACGCAGCGGAAAAAGGAATCTCGGAGGCAAGTTATCATCTTGGTGTGATCCACCGGGATATTTTCGACGACAGTACACGCGCTTTATATTGGTTTGAAACTGCCGCCAGCCAAGGATACATTCCCGCCTATTACCCGACAGCCAATTTGTATTTCATGGCGCCGGTCTCTGACAATACCGGCATGCCCAGAACAGAAAACCTGGCCAAAGCCTATTTGTGGCTACTGGCAACCGAGCGACAATCCGCGCAGGCGGACGAGTTGCAGGCTGTTGGCCAGATGCTCGGCGCACTCCGGCAAATTATGCCTGCTAGCTGGGAAGCGGCGCTGGATCAGAAGGTTGCACAGCACTTGCAAACCTATCATCCAACCAAATGACCATCAGCCATGGCCGATGGTTGTCTGGTTTCGATGAAAGGGGGCGAATCAGCGTGTCGGGTGACGTTGGCCGGGCTTGTTTTTGTTCAAGCAAACGGGCTATCCTGCGCCGCAACGCATATGACCCGGTCGTTTTGATGGTAAAAAAGAGTTGCCCGAATCTTGCATTATGGACGTCAGGTATGTTGTATTTCCTGAGCAGTCAGGCCGCCTGCGCCCAAACCGGTCAGGCGAGCGATACTCAGGCGCAGTACCAAAAGCTGTTCATTGAACAGCAGCAGGCATTTGAGCGCCAGCGCCAGTTTATCAAGCAGCAACGGCGGCAAATCGACCAACTCAGACAGGAAATCGATCAACTGACCGGGCAACCGGTTGCGCCCGCAATAGACGGCTTGAATCCCGAATATGGCAAAGCCTGGCTGCAACGGCTCGATCCAAGGTGTTATACCTTGCAGCTATCGGCATCGGTCGAGGAGAAGGCGTTGCTCGATCTGATCGCAGAGGAAAACATTACCGAGGCATATGCCATCTATTTAAAAACGGTTAATGGCAAGCAGTGGTATGTCCTCGTTTCCGGTTACTATGCTTCAAATCAGGCCGCGTGGCAGGCCATCGCAAATTTGCCGCCCAGTTTGAAAAAGAACAAGCCCTGGCCGGTGAGCATCCAGTCTATCTTGGCACAGCTCTAGTACTCCGTTCCGCCAAAACGCTTACATGAAATCGCGCCTTCGCCTGTCATACGTTGTTGCAAATCCTCGCCATAGCTACGGCTATGACTGCGGTTTGCGCCTAGCCTGGCAGGCGAATCCATCGATTTCATTTGTAAGCTAATTGGCGGAACGGAGTACTAGTCAACAGGTGCTAGGAGGCTGTCCGAGAATAGCGATCTACTGCGGACGAGCCTGATTGGCCGGATGTTACGATCCTTTTCGTTAAATAGAACGACTATTCGCCTCAAATGATCGAAAAATCCAACTCAACCAGCCTCGCCCTCGCTACGATCGCTATTCTCGGACAGCCTCCTAGAACCAAATTTCGCTCAGCCTGTCCTATTTTTATGTCATGCCGGGGAAGGAAGCGTGGTCACTTAGAAATACGCCCTCGTCAGGATAGCAAAAGAACGATTATTTATTGGGCTTCTACAGGAGAGCTGGCCATGCTCAGACAATCGATACGATCAGCCGTTACGTTCTTCGCAGTGCTAGGCATGTTCTACACAGGCATGGCGCTGGGACATGAAAATATCAATCCGGAAAATGACATCTGTGTGCGCAAAGCAGGTGAAAATATGGTGCGCCTGAGCGCATACCAGCCACAGAACAATCTGTTTGGCGAAACCTGCGAGGAAATCCCGGCGGCAGGTGAAACTTATCTGGTGGTGGATTTGCTCGATCCCGTCATGCGCGATATACCCGTGAGCTTGAAAGTGTTTCGTGGCGCTGTCAACGAAGGCGAGACAGTTGCCCAGGTGAATGCCGGCTATCATCCGGATGGCGTGATCAGCGGCGTCGGCATGTTGGATAAAGGGCTTTATTCACTGGTGGTGACAGCTGAAAGCGTGCCGCCGATGAATTATCACTACCAGCTTCGGGTGGATATGGTGGACTACGGCAAGATCGCACGCGCCTGGACAGGCCCCGTAATCGTTTTGCTGTTCTTGTTCTGGCTGGTGTATCACTTTCTGCAATCCAGACGCTGGCGTGCCATGCTCGATCATTACCGCTAACAGATAGAAATGCGCCCGGTTTTTCTATTGAACCGGGTGGCAAGTAGCATAACAAGAAAAAAATAATAAAAGCACTGACCTCCGGCCCAGAAACCGGAGGTTTTTTTGTTGGAGGTCAAGAAACGTTATGCCTCTGAACGCTTTTCAGTGTGGTACAGGCATTGCGTCCTGAATCTGGCAATGGATTGCCCTGAGCTTCATCTATCTCTGCCGAGAAGTTGTCTGGAAACACCTGTTTTATGTCAAGCGCCTCAATATAATGAGAATGCGAGTCATGGCGGTGCGAACCCAGGTTTCGTTCGCCCGAGTCAGTCGCTCGTAGATTCTGCTAATAACTGTTTTGGAACAATGGCTCCGAGTCGTAAGAGAGGAACCTGAAAATGGAAATTTCCAAACAACTTCTCAGGATTTTTCCGCCTCAAACAGTATGGCCTGCATCGGATAACGTGTGGGATTCGAGCCAAACTCTTTGACCAGTGCCTGCGTCAGTGCTTCGGCGATTTCTTCGGGCGCCACGCCACCACGCTCGTTTATTTCGAAGATAAGTGGACTGAAAATCAGCGCCCGCGCGAATGCTGCCACATCCTGAATATCGTATTCCCGCCGCTGGACCGAGATGGCAATTTGCCCAAAACCGGAACGAATCAGCTGCTCCTTGAGCGGATCGATTGCATGACAGGCAACCGGGTCAAACAGGAATCTGGGCGTATCCGACGGAAAGAATTGCTTGAGTACCTCGAAACTCAGGCTGGCGAACGGATTGTAGTGCTCCGAGTCCCAGACGCTGAACAAATACCGCCCGCCGCTTCTGAGTGACCGATGTGCCTCGCGGAATGCCGTTTCTCTATCGAAGAACATGACCCCGAACTGGCAGACCACCGCATCGAAAGCCTCGTCGTCGAAAGGCAGCGCCGTAGCATCCGCAAGCTGAAACGTGATCTGCTCATGCGGCGCAAATTTTGTACGGGCGACATCCAGCATGTCGTCACTGATGTCGATTGCAGTCAGCTTTGCCTCCTGTGCCAGCGCATTGCGTAACTGCCGGGTGACGATGCCCGTCCCTGCGGCGACTTCGAGCACGTCACGCAGCGATTTCTCCGCAGCCCGCCGTGCGATATCCGCACCATAGTGTTCGAAAAGTACAGGACCGAGATGCCGGTCGTAAGGAATGGCGACATCGCCCACATAACCTGCCATAAATCATTCTCCAGTAAATGCAAATAACAAAAG